>NZ_JBQCDF010000175.1:0-33481 GCF_051961495.1 Cytophaga sp.
ATTTGATGGATTATTATTCACACCGATTGCTTCCTGGATGGGATCAATCATACATTTTGATTTTTATGCAGTTTATCACAATTATTTCCAGAACTATTTAAATGGATTTAATTACACTTCAGGATTAACAAACAATCCGGCCAGCTTTAATAATGTACTTGCTTATGGAAAACAAATTACTGCTCCTGTTGTATTATATCAGTTGATCACTGTAAAAGAAATAAGTAATGGAAGTTATAAATCACCAGTATATCAGAAAAAATATTATCAGGTATATACAAATGATTTGATAACAAGAGTCGAACAGTCTTCTGCTGTATCCAGCAATTCAAAAGCACGGACAATATTTATCAATGATAAAACATCCAGGGTTGGGAATGTGCTTTCAGAGCAAAATTATGATAAAAATACAGATAAATTTTTGTCAGGTAGTAATTACACCTATAGTAACACCTTTGATATACCAAATAATCAGGGGATCATTGGTCAGGTATCTCACGAGCATAGAATTTTTCATAAAGGTGCCTTAAATGAATATCACTATGCTATTGTTGCGGTAAATGTAGTTTATCCATCCGTGCTATTAAGCAAAGCAGATGTTGGCGCATCCCATTGCATCACAAACAACGCAATCAATAATGCCTTTGATTTTTACTCCGGTGATGTAACAGAATTAGTGTCGACAGATGCTAATGGAAGTACATTTAAATCACAAACGATTCCGGCTTATGTAAAATATCCGGGTATGGGAGTGAAGGTTGTAGCAGCTGGCAATAAAAATATGTTGGTTCCTACAACCGCGGGTTATAAAATTAAAGTAGATACGGTTCATTATAACTCTCATATAGATACATTGACATCTTCAATATCTACCTGGTCGAATACGTGGTCCAAAAGATTCCTGAAGAACAGTACATATTATGTAGATACCGTTGATGTTGGAGTAAACATCTGGAGACAAAATGAAGTGTGGTTCTGGAATAGCCCGAATTTAAATACAGACGGTTCGTACAAGAAATTCACTCCATATGCATATGGTTCAGGAAGCCAGGCTACAGGCTGGCAGAAGCAAGGGTTCATTTACAGATACAGCCCTTTTTCTCAAAAACTGGAAACAAAAGATTTGAATGTAAACAGTGTGTCAACAAAACAGGGATATAATCAGGCATTCACGCTGACGGCAGGAAGTAATTGTAAATATACGGAAATAGCTTTCTCTGGTGCTGAGGATTTGAATACGATTGCAGACCTTACCTATTTTGGCGGAGAGGTTTCTAAAGGCGGTGGTACGCAAACAAAAGCCGCTGCCCATACCGGTAAATACGGGTTAAGCATTGCTCAGAATAATACAGGATTTATTTACAGAGCTCCTATTGATACCAATAATATCGAAAGAGGCAAACCCTACAGAGCAAGTGTATGGATCAACAACAACGGAAATACAAATGCAGGTATTTACTACAAATTTACGAATCAAAGCGGCGTACAACTTTCAGGGACCTCAACGACAAGGGTAACATTGACTGGTAATACGAATGTTACAACCTGCGGAAACTGGAAATTGATAACGATTGATATTAAAGTGCCATCAACGGTGGCCCAGAATAATTTGCTGGAAGTCGGATGCGACAATCAATCTGCTACAATAGCTTATTTTGACGATATCCGTTTTTATCCGCTTGATCAGCCGATTGTAACGTATGTATATGATCCAAATACTAAATGGAGAACATATGTATTGGATGCAGATAATTTCTATACACGAACTCAATATGATAATGCAGGCCGTGTGGTCGCCATTTACAGAGAAACAATTAATGGCGAAATTCTGAGAATGACGAAACAATATAATTTCCCTCATTAAATTATAATCTGTATGAAAAAATATATCTATAGCGTAATAATCTTTTGTTATTGTGTATTGGCGTTTGCTGCCAGTCCCGTTGTTTTATCTGAGTTGTTTGTTTCTTTCAGACATATTGATGAAGGAAATCAGTATCACCAGATGCCATCTGTAGGTTCAGAGGAACATAAAAACAGAAAGTCTGAATTGAATATCGTATTCCACATCAGCGATCCGAAACAACTGAAGGAAGTTGAGTTGCTATATGGCACAACAAGCGGATCCGGAAATCTTGTAACGATGAAATTAACATATGAAGAAAAGAACGGAGAACAGTTTCTGGTACATGGCCAAAAAACATTTCTGATCTATAACAACAATGTTAATCTTACCGCATTGATTCCGGAGAGTATTGTTAAAAATACAAGCTATACAACAATTAAAGCAACTGATAAATCAGGTGTTGCAACGAATGTTTTAACTAAAAGAATGAACTAAGTATGAACATGCTTTCAAAATATATTCTCCCGGTATTTTTATTCCTTTGCGTGTTTCAAGGATTCGCTCAATCATTAAGCATTGATGATGAAAACCTTGTTACTGCAGGTGTGCAGTCAGACTTAAATCTGGGCGCTACAGGTTATACAACGGCGCGCGGTCCTGTTGTAGATGTTCACAACAATTCAGGTGTTGTTGTATACGCCTATCAGGGCGCGGATGCGGTAGGTTCATCGAATCATGATATTTACTGTGTGATCTATGATAAAAAATGGAATGTGATTACACCGGAATTCCGTGTGAATTACAATACCAGCGGTGATCAGTCAAATCCTGTCGTAAGAGTAAACCAAAATGATAACTCATTCGTTATTGGCTGGTCGAGTAACCATGGTGCAGATGGCGATTACGATGTGTATACAAAGAAAATCAATTTGTATATTGACAATCCGGCTGCAGTAACAAACGTTAATGAAAATAGCAATAAGGTTAATACCAGTACAGTCGGTAAGCAGTTGTTGATCAACATGTGCTTTGATTATGTGCAGAATGAACTGATTCTGGCCTGGAGAGAATACAATGGTAATGATGGTAGTGGTGTAGGGATGTATGCGGGAAGAGTATATTACCCGGATTATACAGTTGTAGGCACAGATTTTTTAGTTAACCAGACTACAGCAAATAATCAGACCCCATATGGGTTGGAATATTCTCCGGTAACGAACCAATTGATTGCTATGTACACGAGTGTGCCATCAAGCGGAGCAAGCGATGTATATGTGCGAAGATTTACAAGATCAGGTACAGGAACATTTGTCGGAATGGCAGAAGTAAAGGCAAATAGTACAACTGTTACAAATCACTGGTCGCCAACCATGACTTTAAATAGTACTACTGGAGCTTATGCACTGGCATGGAACGCAGACGGGCAATATGGTCCGCGAAGCATTGCATATAAGGTATATGATAAAAATGGCGCACAGTTAAAAGCAGAATCAAACGCTACAGTCAATACGACCTGTAATACCTATAATCCAAGAATCATGTGGGATGAGGGTACTGGTTATATAGTGGTGTTTTATTATGCAAACACATGCAGTACGTCACCCAATCTGCTCAACTACCAGATTATTAATAACAGCTACACGTTTGTGGGTACACAACAAAATGCTGTGTCCACAGATGCTGCTAATGGAACAGCGGGTCTTATGTTGGCATATAGTCAGAAATTTAAAAAGAGTTATATCGCATACTCTATATGGTCAGGTTCTAATTCGAATGCCTTTGCGCGTACACTCATATATGCCAATGCCTCAATTCCTCCACCCTTATCGTCATGCAGTACGGACCCTGGCATGATCTGGGAGCAGACTACCTATTATGATGAAAATGGAAATATCATAGATGAATCCAGAATATATTATGATAAAATGAACCGTGTAACCCAAACGCAATACAGGAATATTGCTGCCGGAAATATTCTCGCAAAAGCTACCTTATATGATCAGATGGGACGCAAAGCGATAACAACGCTTCCTGCACCGATCAATCAAACCTGCTTTACTTACAATCCTAACTTTGTAAAAGATACAACAGGTCATACATATACCTATCAGTATTTTGATAACAGGGTTGCTACAGCTACGCCTGGAACATTAGGCTACTACTATAGTAATAACAATACAACAGAACCTTTTGTTGCAACTACCGGTTTCCCATATCAACGTGTAGGCAGGACAGATACTGCATTTGGCGGACAGGTTTCTGCTGCTATGCCGGGAGACTCTTTGCAAGTGAGTAAAAATAAAACCGATCGCTTGCAGTTCATGTCTGTTGGAAATGAAATGAATAATTATGCGGCGGTAAGAAATTCATATATCACCACCAATGCAAAAAGTTGTGCCTGCGGAGCAACAAAGATTATTGCAACAGACCCGAACGGGAAACAGGAAGTTTCTATTGTCGATAAGAATGGGCGTCTGCTTTCAACAGTTACCGCTGATTCAACCAATGCAGCAGTGAATACTGTATCCTTTGGAATGGGTGGTTACTATTACTATAATTTCAAAGTAAATTCTCTTGGTTACAGGGTATTGAAAAATATAACGGTTCAAGGTACAGACAGTATCTGGGTGTATAGTCATACTACACCATATTCTTCAGGAGTTTACTTGTATTATGCAGGTTTGCCAGCAAACTTCTATTTGCCAACACAATTGCTGGATTCAATGAACCTGTATACGATCGGTGCAGAAGCTCCCATTCAGGTCCGTTCGAAGCAGCCATTTAAAGTTAAATACCTCGTACATTACCAAGGTGTTCCGGGATGTGGGGATTATACTCAAATTGACAAGGGGACTTATTACAATGGAACAGGTACTTCTGCATCAATCTATTTAAAAAAGACAACGAGCTTTAGTTTATCTTCGACAAAACCCAATACAAAAATAAAAGTAACCTCATTGAGTACTGGGAAGGTTGTTTACACAGGTCTGACTTCCGCGTTCAATGTGAGCACACTTAAACTTCCTGATACATATAAATTCGAAACCATTGATTATTGGGTCGCCCCGACAGATAATGTTTATACAAGTACATATTATGCTTTCCCTGTCACGGAAACATGTGGTACACCTTCTGTAGGATTCTATCAAAAGACACTTGATTCTGTTGCAAATGCCAACATTACTATTTCCTATTACAACGATTTCACGAAACATAATTATGTGTTTTATGATGATCTGGGAAGAGTTATTAATAACACCGAAGCTAAAGGTGTTAACTTAGGAAGTTCCGCTAAGCCTGCAATGACAGTAGGGACAGGCTTTAATACCATGGGGCAGCTGTTATCAAAAAATGATCCTGATTCTAAATTAATCACGTATGTGTATCGTAAAGATGGTAAACTGCGCTTCTCGCAAAACAATAAGCAGAAACAGACCAATAAGTTTACATACATCAACTATGACCGTTATGGTAGAGTAGTTGAAGTTGGAGAGTATGATCCAGCATTGGATGGTTCGCCAAAAACATATGAGGTACAAACATTAACGCCATCAGGTCCTTCAAGTGTAATCAATATACTTGAGTCAGTAGCTCCAGGCGGAGGTTTAGGTGGGCCAACCTGTTCATGCAGAACAAATGCAAGATCCATGGTATATAGTGTGCCAGACCCGGCTATACCGGTTGCCAGAACCCAGCGTTTTCTGCAAGGCAAGCTTTCATATAAATACAGCAGCACTGCTGCAACCTGGTTCAGCTATGATGAGTTGGGCCGTATTGAATGGTTGGTTAAGAGTATATATAATTTCGGCGGCGCAGGTGTAACCAAAACCGTTACGATTGATTATACCTATGACATGGTGGGAAATATCCTGAGCGCTGTTTATCAGAAAGGGACAGCCGCTGAACGGTTTGAACATAAATATACGTATGATATCAGCCAGCGCTTGATACAGGTACAGTCCAGACCGGGTGCAGGTATTTATCAGAACGAAGCAAAGTATTACTACTACCTGCATGGGCCGCTTAAACGTGAAGAGCTGGCAGATACTTTACAGGGAATTGATTATATATATACTGTAAACGGAGATTTGAAAGCCATCAACAGTCCTACACTGGATAATACCAAGGATCCGGGAAAAGATGGTTATGCTTCATCTGTAAATAAAAGCTTTGGCCGGGATGTATTTGGTCTGCAGCTTCAATACTACGATGGAGATTATGTACGTTCTGGAACGAATGTAACAACAACTGCTTTACCTGCAACGATTGCGAATAATTATGACGGATCAATTAAAGCAGCTAAGTGGCAGACCCGTGGACATGACTTCTCGGGAAGTATGGGGATGTATGCATACACCTATGATGGAGATCATCAATTGACCGGCGCCTCTTTTGGTACAGTAGCAGCGGCCTCGGAAACAGTATTCACAGCATCTTCTAATTTCAATGTATATAATCTTACCTATGATAAGAATAAAAACATGCTGACAAAAACAACGAAGGATAATACAGGTAGTATACGGAATGATTTTGTATATGAATATGATCCTACGGGAAAAACCAATCAATTGGCAGATGTTAAATACAACGGCACCAGCAATTATTACGCTACTTACCAGTATGATTCTATAGGCCAGATGAATCATGTACACTATGCAACTTCTGATATGTACATCGATTACGATATGTATAAAAAGGTAACAGCCGTTTATACAGATGCGGCAAAAACAATTAAAAAGGTCACGTTTGCATACGATGAAAATGGTTTGCGCTTGAATAAAGTTACATATGTAGGTGGTGTATATTCTTATACAACCTGGTATGTGCATGATGAGAATGGAGCGTTACTAAGTGTATACGATGATAATTCACATGCACTTGCCCAAACGGAACTATCGGTATATGGTATTAGTAAGTTAGGTCAGGCCTATGTGAGTGGAAGTACCTACACCTATGTGTACCAGTTAACAGATAATATCGGAAACATACGTGCCACGATTGCTCGTAGCAGAAGTGGTGTAGATGCAACCATTCTATCCTGGGCAGATTACTATCCGTTCGGATCGGTTATGCCGGGCAGAAGTGGAGTGAGCTCATTGGCATACCGTACAGGATTCCAGGGTGCCTATGCAGAGACAGATGCAGAAACAGGCTGGCTGAATTTCGAAGCCCGTATGTTTGATACAGAAATCGGTCGATGGTTTGTGCCGGATCCATGTCATGCTGATCCGAGTCCCTATGCATATGTTGGGAATGATCCTGTGAATAAGATGGATGAAGATGGTAGAAAGCCTCATATTCTAAGAAAATTATCTCAAGGGCTTAAGAAAGTAGTAGTAGCAGCCAGTGCTGTAGTTGTTGGTGCCGCCATGTGTGTAGTTGGTGTATGGACCGGACAACCGGAGCTTGTCGCCGCCGGCATAGGAGGAGCATTGAATACACTGAGCAATATTGATCATATCGTGGGTAATAATGCAGAGGGGTCAGGATGGAAACAAATAAAACGAGGGGCGGAATATTTTGCCGCGGGAGCTATCGGCGGAGCGCTTACATTGGTTAGCGGTGCCGGAGGCATGGCTGCTGCCGGAGCATTAAATGCAGCCATAGATGCGAATAATGGATATACGCAAGGAAAGAATGGGCATGGGTATAGTGCAAAAGCTCTGGCAATGTCTTTTGTGAACGGAGCCATGTCTGTTGCGGGTGTTGGAGATGTAGTAGATGCTGTAGCATCCGGAGGAAAAGGGATTGCTGAATCAATGATGGCAAAAGCAATGGAAAAACAGGCGGCACGCCAGGCGGAAAAACAAGCAGCCAAGCTAGCAGCAGAAGAAGCAGCTAAAATTGAAATTGGTAAAGCAGCGATGGAGTCGGGCATTAAATTTGCAACTATCGATCCGGCGATGTATGTTGTTAAAACAGAAACCAAATTACAGGAGCTTATCCGAGCAGGGCAAGAGTTTTACCAAAATAGTCATCTTAAGGATGTCGTTGAAGCATATAAGGATTTACAAGATAAGGCTGAAGAAGTGTTCTCTGCAGGAATGAGTACTGCCCCATGGGCGGTTTCAAAATATGGAGCAACTTTCTTGACGACTTATGTAGACCATGTAAGAAGCACACAACATGCATCAAAATATTGGACGCCTGCTGAGTGGGAAGACTTCTTCCTGGATGTAGGAATTGAAGAGACTAAAACAGCAACTGGTATTAATAGATATGATTAACAGTTTCAAAAGGAGCTCGACTTATGCGAGCTCCTTTTTATTTTTAGTTTTCCATTAGCTAAAATTAGGTTGATGTACAAATTTTTAGGCTCAATCTCATTCAAAACAAGAGTCAGTATTCAGACAACTCATGTTCTGCAGCAGTAAAATTTTGCGAAAACAATTCATGTATTAAGTCGAATTAGCTATCCATCGGAAGGAATTGCCGGGATTTTTTTGCACGGTGCTGATATTTTTCAATAATATTATATTGTTTTAGTTATCACGTAGTTGATTTTTTTATTCACTGTTTTTTTTATTCATATTATGATTTTGTAAATATAGTTTCAATGAAAAGTGCAGTTTTTATTGCATTACGCTATTTTTAACATTTGTTTATAAATAAGATTATACTACTTTTGATCCCCGTAGATCACAATAAATAATTTTATGAATAACAACATAATTAAAATTTTAATAGGCCTGAATGTAATTTTAATCGGCGCGGTTATTTTTTTAGCTGTTAAACTCTACACCGGAGAACAGATCTATTATGTAGACTCTTCCAAACTGTTGAAGGATTATAAAGAAATGGAAGATGCCCGTAAGGAATACACCAGGAAGATGGAAGCCTATAAAGCAAATGTTGATACACTTACCTCCGGCGTTCAGAAGCAGATTGAGCAGTACGAGAAAGAATCTTCGAAGATGTCGGATCGTGAAAAGAAGTTAAGTAGAGAACTGATCAATACCCGTCAGCAGGAGCTAATGGATTACCAGCGCGCGATTGACCAGCAGGCACGTGAAGAAGACCAGAAGATCATGGGCAAGGTATTAAACAACATCAATACCTATTTACTGGAATATGGTAAGAAGAAAAATTGCAGGTATGTATTAGTAGCCGCCAATGGCAACATCGCTTACGGAAATGAAAGTCTTGATATAACAACAGATGTACTGAAGGAACTGAATGAGCGCTATGCGTCAAAAGGCAGCACAACGGCACAATAATTAACAGATAAAAGTATTTACGAAGTTTTTATTCCCCTATATGAATTTTCGTTTCTCCGTTTTATTTTTTGCGGGCATACTGCTATGCAGTTGCGGACATTCTTCTATGACAGAAGAAGAGTTACAGACCTACGCACAGGATGCAGGCAATGGCCTGTTGCAGAAAGACAGCGTGCAGGGCCTGGTCATTGAAGTGATGAACAGACCCACAGGTCTACTGGTTGCGCAGGAGTTAAGAAATGAACCCACATTAACAGATTCGTTGGTTAAATCCGTGAAAGATCAATATGCCAGAAATCTGTATTTCAATCTTACTTTATCAGTGAAAGACCAGGACCCCATGTTGCATAGCGGCAGTATGAGCAGGTTCAGCAGTATGCTGCAGACCATGGCCTTTCAAATGGACAAATTTGTTTTTTTAACTACCTCCAATAAAGACACGATTCCTGTAGGAGATTTTGTGTACCCGCGTCTGTATGGCATGGGCAGAGGTTCTACCGTGATGTTTGCTTTTGCGGGAGAAGAGTTGGAAAAAGAAAAAGAGTGGGTAGAATTTCACCTGCTGGAATTCGGCATGGGATCAGGCAATCGCAAGTATCATTTTGATATGAAAGATCTGCGTGATGCACCTGATCTGAAAATTAACTTACCCGATACGAAATAAACAGAATACATTTCTGCAACAAGCCTGATGAATCCTCATGTTTATGAAGGTTATATGCATAAAAATAAAGAGATACGAATACGACTAGAATAAAAAATCCTATGTACAGCAAGAAGTATTTTTTAAAGACCCTGGCCATCTTCATGGCATTGAATATTTTCACACAGCTAGTAGCGCCAACGGTATCCATGGCGCTGACCTCAGGCCCTGCAACACCTGAAGTAGCAAGCTTTGAACCGGTCGATACAACCGATATGGTTGATCTGGTAACTGGAGATTTTAATTACAATATTCCTTTATTGGAAGTGCCGGGGCCGGAAGGCGGCTATCCGGTGGCATTATCCTATCATGGTGGGGTTATGCCTGCACAGGACGCAAGTTGGGTAGGCTTGGGTTGGAATTTAAATCCGGGCTCTATTAACAGGACAGTAAATAATTTTGCTGATGATTATTGTAATGCCAAGTACTATGTAGATGATGAATGGAATGGAGGGATAACAACAGAATACAATTTTGGTGTTGGTGTAGGTATTGCGAATATAGCTACTGTAGGAGTTGATGTTGGTATTAAACATGATACATACAGAGGTAATGGTGGATCTGAAGGCTTGAGTATAGGATTGGGATATAAAAATGGAATCGGAATCAATGCCAGCATTGGTTCTGATTCATGGAGTGGAACATACGGATCTGTTGGGATTGGTATAGGAGGTCGGGCGATGTCAGTGGGAGTGACAGTTGGCTCTTATGGAGGACAAACATACGGATCTTTTGGGATTAGCTCTCAAATCACTCAATCAACCATGGGGGTGTCTTTAAGCTCAGGGGGCTTAAAAACTTCTTCTACTATAGCAGGTGCTTTATCTGGTACAAATGATAATTATGGTAAAATCAGCACTTTTAGTGGAGGATTTGGACTACAGATTCCTATTTATTGTTTTTATGTGTCTGTTGGATATAAATATTCCAGATACTGGATGCGTGAAACAAGTGAAACGGCATTATATGGAGTGTTAAATAGTAAAGCTGCAAGTAACGTCAGCTCGACTCCGTATAGTACATCAAGTCTGGATTGTAATATATTATATGATCCGGGAGTAAACTTAGCAGACCAGAAAGATTTAGACTGGACAACAAACCCTGTTGTTGCCTGTTATGATAATTATACTGTTTTGAGTCAAGGTTTGTCAGGCTCTATAGAACCAGTTATGCTTGACAACGGATCTTTTTTCAGAAAAAAGTATAACAACCCGGATAATGGAAGTGTTAAAATGAAAACAGATATTTTCAGGCCATTCACAATTGACAAACACCAGTTTCGTTTTCGTAATGATTTTTCAAACAGTCATAAGATAACGCCAAGTGACTTTGCAGTGTCCGGTTCCACACTGTCATATCCTTCTTCAGGTATGGCCTATACGGCTGATCAATTGGATCCCAGAGGAATTTTTCAGACTCTTGATGGTTCAGGTAGACCAACGGAAAAGAAAATTGCCGGCAGCAGACATGTTGAATATTTCACCAATGCAGAAATAGCGGCAGGTACTGCAATCGGATTTATTAATACTCCTGCTATTCCAAATTCAGAAAGAAATTCACGAACTTTTACAGATGGCACTTTAGATACACCTACATCCTATGATATATCGAAGAACATTGGTGGTTACAGTATAACAAATGAAAATGGGGTTACATATCATTATGCACTCCCTGCATATACATATCAATACAGCCAAAAGTCTGAATCGACAAATAGCAGGACAGGAAGCATCCAGTCAAGAAGTATTTCTAATCCTAATCCCTATGCATATACCTGGATGCTCACCGCGGTAACTGGCCCCGATTATGTTGACAACAATCATAACGGGTTTGCAGATGCCGCCGACTGGGGTTATTGGGTAAACTTTGAGTATGGAAGGTGGACAGATCGATGTGGGTATAGGACACCTGACATAGGTGTAAATGCAGATATCGATGGATCAACATCAGTAAGTAGAGGTGGTAAAGAAATTTATTATATAAATTCAATTAGCACACGCACGCACACAGCGCTGTTTATTAAAGATAGTCGATTAGATTTAAAGGGAACAAATTCTTATGATTATGATTCTTATAGTAAGAATTATGTATAATCCTTTGCTGGAATTCTATCAAATGATGGTTCTTATTATATTGAGGCACCATATAGTAAAAATGACTCATACAAACCTGTAAAGTCATTAAAATTGAAAGAGATTATTTTAATTGAAAATAATGCATTAGCTAACGTTATATATCCGTATGCAATTACTGATCTTAAAGGAAATCATACAACAACAGCCGATAATAATTCATTTGTAAATGGTGATTGTAATAAATTAATCCGTTCATATAACAACGGCTCTCCTGTAACAACTTATAAACCTATTATTCATTGGGAAAATATGTTAGATGCAGCTGATTTAACACCGGTTCCATATGGGCAAAGTCTTAGTCTTGAAACATTAATCAGAAATACGGCAGTCAAGAGTGTACGTTTTGATCAGGATAATTCATTATGTTTAAATACTACAAATAGCTTCGATACAGATATAAATACCAAATCCGGAAAATTGACATTAAAAGCAATTCGCTTTTATGGACGGAATCAAGTGCAATTGCTTCCTTCAACAAACTTTAAATATGATTTAACAAATCCACTGCAAGGAAATATACAGATAACGAATATTGCCGGAGACGCTGGTTATACAGGTAAAATGGGTAAGATAGATTGCGGAGGCGCAAACAATTTTAATGTAGGTGATATTGTAACGTTTGTTCTGAATAGTAAAACATTTTATTGCACGTTGACTAAAGGTTACGGCTCACCGAACACAGCATATGATGTAGTTTTTTTGGGAGGTACATTACCTGTTACAGGAGATAAAGGAATTCCAGTTTTGGCATCACAAACGAAGAATCCGCCCTATTCGCCGGAGTATTATGATATATGGGGGATGTTTAAATCTGATTACAACCCGGTCGCAAATGCAAGAAGGAATAATTACAGACGTACAACAGATGTTTCATCAAAGGCCGTAGATTGCTGGAACCTCAGAAGTATAGAAACTCCTACAGGATCTACGATAGCAATAGATTATAAGTCAGATCAAATTGATCAGGTTGAACTTAAAAATTATTCTATACTTAATTGTTCGCCACAAGTAGGTACAAGATACTCTAATGAAGCAATCGGCGCTTATACCAATACATATTATATCTATGAAACACTTAACGGTGGGACACTTCAGAGTTTAAAATTCAATTTTACTCCGGAAGAATTAAGCGGTCGTGATCTTACGCAATACTATAGCGTAAATGATAAAGTAGACATTTATACTATGGGTATGGAAAGTTATTATGCATGTCCGTCAAGGACTGATCCATTTCCATCAGGAAGTACTTGTGCTGCTAATTCCAGGGATAAAAGTGCTGCTTATTTTAGCATAAAGTATGATGTTAAAGAGGTAGGTTCTAATTATATTATTGTAGAAAATTCGGCGCATAATTATTTTAAAGACGATGCTACCTGGCAGGATCAATATGGGATCACTTTCAATCCAAATGTTCTTCTTCATTATAACTCATTTATCAAAATTGTTCCTAAAGGAAGCGAATATGGTGGAGGATTATGTGTGAGCCAAATTTCTGTTAAAGACAATCTAGTTCAAAGTACAACAAAGTATACCTATGCAACTGGAGGAACTGCATTTTTGCCAAATTGTTATGACGATTTGGATACACGTCCTGATATTGCTGCAAGTGAGCCTGCATTACAATCTTATCGGAAAGAATATTACACAACTTTTGCAAAAATTATGGCAATGGCAAAAGATGTTGTAGCACCGGGTGTTTTATATGAATCGGTTAAAGTAAAAAACAGCGTTACTAAAAATGGAGTAACAACAGATGCGCCAACGTATCAGGCATATCAGTTTCAATCATTTAAAGAAGATATGATTGGATTTGAAAATGTATCCAGTAGTACCGGTACGCAGGCATTTGCCCGGACAACAAAGATTAGTGATAAAACAAGCCAGATAGGAAATGTAATATCCATTAAAACATACGACAAAAATAACCGGCTTCTTTCTGAAGTAAGTAACAACTATACATCTACTCCTGAAAATGACCAGGGCATTATTGAACAGGTATTTCATGAACAACGTCGTATGAACCCCGATTTAGGAGCTTCCTGGGAAAATAAGTTTGCCTCTGTTACAGTAAAATCACAATATCCATCTGTATTGATTTCTACAACGAATAAAGATTATACGAAAGGTATCACGACGACAACCAATAATACGGCGTTTGATTTTTATACGGGCGCTGTTACAGAAACACAAACTTCGGATAGTTACGGAAATACCTATATGGTTATTAACGATCCGGCTTATAATTGGTATGATAATGATGGATGGCCTGGAGGTATGGGCTTAAAATTAAATAGCGGCGTGAATATGCTGACACAAAATTCCGGTTCATATGTGATAAAGAAGAATGCTTCAGCTGGTGCATATTCTGTCAATGTGACAAGCGCTTCAATATCTGTTGCACCTAAACAGATATTGGTAACAATGAACGGAGGAACTAAATTACCTTTGTCTTGCCATGCCGGTACAAAAATTTCCGGGTTAACCTTACCCGTATTTATTAGCTGGATTTCAAAAGACCGGACTCAGTTTAAAGCTATAAGCCGGGCATCGTCAATAACCTCTGATCTTGGAGCCAGGACAATTACCATGGATAATGGGAATGTATTAAAGGCTGCTGTTACTACCTGGTCGGAAAATTGGAACTACAGACAGGGAAGTAATCAATATGGTTATTCAACAGCATCAATCCAGGATTATACATATTTCCCTGATCAATATAGTTATATTACTGTTGATCAGACAAAGTGGAGAATAAAATCATCGTATACATGGGATAGTCCCTATTTGAATACGGATGGAACTTACCCAGCAACAGGAATGGGGGCTTTTGTGCCATTCGATTATTCAGCTTCTGGCGCACAGACCTCTTCATATTGGAAGGCCGTTAATACAAATACTTTATATACACAATATTCTAAACTGCTTGAATCTAAAGATATCAATAATCAATATACTTCCATTAAATATTCGGAAGATGAAAGTTTAATCTGTGGAACAGCAGTAAATTCGAAATATACAGAATTTTCAATTGGCAGTGCAGAACATGGAGAAGGTGAGTTTGCAGGATATCCTGTTTCAACCTATGCGCACACAGGTGTAAGCAGTTATAAATTAAATCTGAATGGGGGTAGAATAGCTTATACAGTTAAATATAACGAGGGAGGAGAAGGAGGTTTTGGTAAGGGAAAACAATACCGTATTTCTGCCTGGGTGTACAAGGATAATATAGCAGACGCACAATTGTTTTATACCAGTACGGTGAATGGTACCTCAACTACAACAACTCAAAATTATGATGCTACCAAACATATAAAATGTGGTAACTGGATTTTAATGACAATGGATATTACTACAACAACTGCAGCAGGTACAGATCTGAAGGTTGATGTAGGCGTAAGAAATGCTAGTACATCTAATTATGTGTATACAGATGATTTCAGATTCCAGCCATTTGTTTCGGAAGTGCAATCATATGTATATGATAAGAACACAGGTTTACTTACATATGTATTGGGCTCTGATAACAGGTATGTGCGTTATGAGTATGATACCAGAGGCCGTTTGAAAGCCACATATAAAGAAACAACCAACGGCGAGGTGAAAATGAATGAGTATAATTACAATTTCGCACGTCCGATCAACTAATTGAAAAATATATCAGAAGATAAAATTATTTTATAGATAAAGCATTCAGCCTATGTTACGTATCAGGGTTATTTTTATCAGCATCATCTGTTTTTTACAGGGATATCTGCTTCATGCGCAGTGTACACAGGCAACAGTTCCTGCCGGTGTAATCAAAGACATCATGGCCGCCACTTATCCATCAACTCCAAGATATCTGACCGGAGAGATCGATGAAGCCACAGGCAAGCTGGTATGTATGTGGCAGGAACAGGATGTTGTGGGTACCACCCGTGACATCAAATGCGCCATTTATGACAAGGATCTTAATCAGCTGGTTGCTCCTTTCCGTGTAAATTACGATACCACAGATCACCAGACGTATTATGATCTGAAAATTCATCCGTATGACAACAGCTTTATCATAACATGGGCGAGCCGGAAGTCTGGAAATTATGATGTATATCTCAAAAAGATTTCATTGGATATTACCAGCGGAGCCGCTGTTACTGCCGCTGCTGATGTGCTGGTAACCAACACGGCCCTGGACCAGGCATCTACCAATGTTACCATTAATTATGCGCGTAATGAAATAATAGTTGGCTACAATAGCATGACAACAGCCAGCGATTGGGATGTATATGTGCGCCGCCTGGACTATGCTACCTTAACAACCATCGGCAGTGAATTCAGGATTAATACCGTTACTACCGCTACGCAGGCAATCTGGGGCATAGAATATTCAACACAGGCCGATGAATTTATCGTTTCCTATCATTCCAATGCTACCGGCAATTACGATATCTTATGCAAGACATATAAATACGATGCAACGACTTCGGCTTATATAGTGAGTGCGGCAGAGCAGACGGTAAATACATATCTGACAAGTGACCAGATGACACCATTCCTGATTGTGAACCAGACAACCGGTGATTATGCGATCTCCTGGTCTTCTAATGGACAGGACGGATCTTCCCGTGGCGCATATGCACGTGTATACGATCGTTTAAATGCGGCAAAGACAAGTGAGATTCTGTTGAATGTAACTACATCCGGAGATCAGTTTAACCCACGCCCGTTCTGGGATGAGCCAACCAATGTATTGGGTTATTCCTGGGCGCACGTTTCCGGCAGTTCACTGATCAGAATGGGCTTGTATGATGGGAACAACAGCTATGCGATGATCGGCGGAGAACTGGATCCTTTGTCGGGTGCCAATGTAAACGGTGCGGGCTATACGCTATCCTGGGGTCTGGTACACCCCAAAAGTCACCGCTTTTATTTGTGCTATGATCAGTTTAACGGAGCTGTGAGTTCTTACGGAAGAATTTTTGTCAGCAACTATTGTCATCCTTCCTTCAATCCTGCTTTATCGACGAGCAACAGTGATATGAACTGGGTGGATACAAAATCCTTCAATGCCTACGGGGATGTAGTATCTGAGAGCCGTACGTTTTATGATAACCGTGGCAAGGAACTGCAAAGCCAGTCGTTCAATGCAGAGAATCCTAAATTTGTTTTCGGACAAATGTCTTTGTATGATTATCTGGACAGGCCAACATTACAGACCTTGCCTGCTGTTTCCAACAACACAGGTGCTTTCGTCTATAACCCGTATTTCATCGTATCCCAGGCCGGCGCTCCCCCAACTGCTTACAATGCGGCAAACTGGGATGCCTCCGGAACCGTTAATAATCCGGCAGCTGTAATAAATACCGCCGGATCATTAGGTACGTATTACAGCGCTAATAATACCTATGAAACAGGTGTGCCGAATACATCTTATCCTTACAGCAGAACTTTTCTCAATGATGATGCACAGGGTGGCGTTGTAAAACAGACAAACCCGGGCGAAGCGCTTCGTATGGGACAAGGGCATGAAACCAAATCAATCTCCCTGGGTGTGCTGAATGAACTGGATCATTATGCCATGCTGCGTAAAACACAGTTTGTAGTTAATGCAAATGCTCCGTCTACGTTAAAACAAAAAGCAGGCAAGAGCATTGTCATAGATGAAAACGGCATGAGCGGTTTGTCTTTTACAGATCTTTCGGGCAATACCATCGCTACTGCCAAAGAGGGAACTTCATCCATGCCAACGGATCAGAAGGTCTCTTCATCCGTTCAGCTTACTCCTAATCTATACTATTGCAATTTTACGTATGCAGGTTCGTCATGTAATATGAGCCATCTCCGGGTTTTCGGAGCAGGTAATGTAGAGATTATAAATGTGTATGATGGCGCTATCCTTTATCCGATGGGGCCTGCAGCGGCAGTACCTGAGATCAGTTATTCCGGCACTATTACCGATCTGCAGATACGTTCAGCAGAACCTTTTAGCGTAAAGATGCTATGTAATCCAGATGTTTTTCCTCCTATATCAATGGACGTATGGTTAAAGTACGAAGCTGTTTACCAACAGGGGCAAAGTAGTATTGACCTGCACCTGCAGAGCGGCCACGGACTTAGTGGTTCATTATCCAATGCTGCCGGTGCAACCATTGAGATCCAGGATCTGACAAGCGCTGCGATTGTATACAGCGGTGCCGCAGCAGGGTATAACTATTCAGGTCTGGCAGCAGGCTTCTATCGCATCCGTTTCAACGGGCTGAATTATCAGAACCTGTATAACAACAGTTCTCTTACGCTTTCATACAATCAGTTCTATACAAATTGGGCATATTATTTTTACGATGATAATGGCAACTTAATTGCAAAAACGCAACCGAATGGCATAAGCAGCTTAACCGATTATACGTTACCGAAATACACAGATACCTATACCTATACTACATCGGGCCAGGTGCTTTCTTCAACGGAAGTGGACGGCGGTACTACAAACTATGTGTACCGCAACGACGGCAGCCTGCGCTTCTCTCAGAATGCCGACCAGGCAACCGACGGCCGTTTCTCTTTTGTGAATTATGATGCCGATAACCGTACGGTTATGTCCGGCGAATATAAAACCGGCTTGAGCAGTGCGCCTTTATCTTTTGTCACGCAAAAACAATACGATGCAGGCACCACAACCAATACCGTTATAGGTGTTTTAAATAACAGCCAGGGAACAGATAATGGTGGCTTAGTATCTACGAACTATATGGTTGATTACAACCTGAGCAGTTTCAGTAACAGCAGCACGTATACACTGGTAAACGGTTCTGGAACATCCATCGGAACACGCACACCGCGTAATGTATGGAACATTGCTTCTGTCACCACCAATAAAGCCGGATATGCAACCGTATATAGTTATGATAACGATTACAATCTGGAATGGATGGTGGAAACACTGCCGGGCCTGGGATCAAAGACCGTTGATTATGTATATGATGACGATCACCAGTTGCTGCAAACGATCTATCAGAAAAACGACCTCAGTGACCGGTTTGCACATATTTATAAATACGATAAAGTCGGCAGACTGAAGACTGCTTCAACACGTGAAGCCAGCGGTTTGCTGAAGCTGCAGGAAAAGTATATTTATTATCTGCATGGTGCGCTGAAGCGTAAGGAGCTTGCAGGAAACCTGCAGGGGATCGATTATGTATATACCATCCAGGGCTGGCTGAAAGGGATCAACCATCCGGAATTAAACAATACAAAAGACCCGGGCAAGGATGGTGTTGCTGCTACAGCAAATGCAGGCTTCGCGCCGGATGTGTTTGGCATGAGCTACGATTATTATAACGGGGATTATTCAAACTCAAGCCTGACCTATCTGGCAGCTACCAATATTTTACAGGACCAGTTATACAATGGTACGATACAGAGTACAACCTGGGGCACCAAAGACCATTTAAATGCAGGTAATCCATATCAATATATCTATCAGTATGATAATAAATATCAACTTACATGGGCATATTTCGGGTACAGGAATGTGGCCAATAATACCAATGTAGATATAAGCGCAAATAGATTATCGGTAAGCTATGACAGGAATGGAAACATTACTTATAAAGGAACATTAAAAAGTGCAACCGTTTCTGATGATTATAACTATGGTTACAATCCTGCTACGCTTCCTATTCAGCCGGTCACCACAAATAAACTGTTCCGTCTCAATACCTATGCCGGTGATATAAACCGAAATTATATTTACAATGCGATCGGGCAGATGACTCAGCAAACAGAGGCAGATGGCAAGGCTAAAAAAGTAAAGTACAATGGATATGGCCAGGTGACAGAAGTACGAAATGAAGCAAATCTGTTAACTGTTTTATACGAGTACAATGAACGCGGGCAAAAAGTAAAGAAGACTACGTATGCGCCGGCAGGCACCGCCAATTATGTTACCTGTTATGTATCGGTTGCGGCCGGAAACATCATGATTATCTATGATACGAAATCAGGTACCTTGCAGCAGTCGGAAATTCCGTTGTATGGAGCAGCACGCATTGGCGTGGCATATAAAAACGGCTCAGCACTTACCTTCACGTATGAATTAAAAGATCATCTGGGCAATGTGCGTGCAACCATTAACCGGACAAAGAAAAGTGATGGCACGGCAGATATCCTGAGCTGGGCAGATTATTTACCGTTTGGAGAAGTTATTGCAGACAGGCACGGAGAAACAGCCGGCCTGGCTTCCCGCTTCGGCTACCAGGGCGATTATGCCGAATGTGATCCTGAAACGAAGTGGAATGATTTTGACCTGCGCATGTATGATCCTTCTATCGGCAGATGGTTGAGCAGGGATCCTTATAATCAATATCATTCACCGTATGTGGGTATGGGTAATGATCCGGTGAATGGAGTAGATCCAGATGGAGGATTTGATTCATGGTTTGGGGCATTTATGTATAATGCATCGAGAGGTTTTAAAGGATCCATCATAAATAAAGCAAGTGCAGGAACCGGAGAAAAAGGATATAATGTTAATTTTATAACTGAAGATGGTAGATTGGACGTACGCGATGAATTCGGAAAATTTAGTGTTAAAGAGAACTTAGATATTGCTTTTAATAACCTCCCAGCCCGTATTTTGAGTAATGCTATTCCAATGCTAGGGGATAATATAACTGCAATGAGGTTTGTAGGGGCGCTTATAGATCAGGATCAAGCAGAAATAAAAACTCAAGGTATAGAATATGGAATAGCAATTGTTGGAGCTATTCCTGTAGGAAGAGTCGCTGGAAAACTTATTAAGGTCGAACAATATGCATTAAGAGCAGCTGAAAGCGGTTTTTACCCTGTATTGAAGCGAGGTTGTGCAGGTGCGCAAGAATTAACATGGTTGAATAAGGGAGATGTATGGAAATTTGGAACAACGAAAAATCCATTTACCAGGTATAGCCAAAAATATTTAGATAATATTGGAGAATTTGGAGTATATTATAAAACTGAATTTACTGGTACTTTAAAACAAGCTACAACAGTAGAAAGGATGAAAATTTTGAATTTTAGAGGACAAAATGGGGTTTTGCCAGCTGGAAATAAAATTGTAAAATAATGGCATTTAGATTTAATATATTGGCTGACTTTTATTGGGAGACACACATTGATAAGGTTTTGGATGCCTTGTCAGATCTAGGCTATAGAAAATATTTTTCAGAACAATATTATGGTAGTTCCTTAGAAGGCTTAACTGTAGTATTGATGTGTCAGGATCCGAAATTAAATCTTAAAAAAAGAATTCGACTATCGAAAAACGAGAAAAAAATATATCTGGATATTATGCTTGACTTAACTCATTTTATAGCAATAACCCCAAAGGAGCGTGAAAAGATAGTCGTAGATAAATTGATTTCAGAGGTGCCGCCAATAATTTCAAAGTATAAATTAGAAGATTTTGATCTTGTAAAATTTGAAAAAGATTTGAAGAATTGGATGTCTAAAATATTATAAACTTCTACCATTTTTGCTATGGTTAGTAAATATCGCTTCTCTACGTTTTTACAGTATCATCTAAAGCTCTGTTAGATTGAAATAAACGTTGAATCGAAATTATGAACTATTCAGGAATGACAATAAATGAAAGGTTGGCAGTTAGTGGATTAATTAAAGAATTTGACTTAGCTAAAAAGGAAAAAGACAAAGTGAAACTTGTCTATATTTCGCCATCTGTTGGCGTTCACCACTCTCACCATACCACAACTCAACCTGCTGTTGTGCCATCGGCCAACAGCCGTGGCGGAAGCCAAGTAAAAGAAGTTTCGATCTATGGCGTAAGCCTATTGACATCTGTTCAAGGCCATAGTATCTATAATACCATCCGGCTTAACCTCACGCTTTGGCTACCAGGGCGATTATGCAGAATGCGATCCTGAAACGAAATGGAATGATTTTGATCTGCGCATGTATGATGCCTCTATTGGCAAATGGTTGAGCAGAGACCCGAAGAAAGTTGGCTGGAGTCCCTATATTGGGATTGGCAATAATCCTATTAATAAAATAGATCCGGATGGAGGAAGTCCTCAGGACGATATTCATATAAAAACGGATAAACCAAATGAATTGCATGTCGTAGAGGCAAATGCGCCTGATAGATATTTTATTGATGGAATTTTAATAAATTATGGTTCTGGTACACCAGATAGAAGTTGGAATACTAAAGATTACATTGGCGGTAGAACTGTAATTCGTTATGCTAGTCCTCATGAATATGTATGGGGAAGTTATAATTCTAGTACGCCAAGCGCAACAGATCTTGCACTAGCAGGTGTTGGAACTAGCTTCTATGTGGGAGAGCGGCAAAGTAGTCACATATTGAGTAGTCGATCAGGCTATAGTTCAGGTAAACTTAATATTAATTCAGCAAAAATTTATTCAAAAACGCAAGCGAAAGGAATATCAACGATGAGTAAAAGCATAGGTTGGGGATTAACTGCTTGGAGTATATATGATACTGAAACGCAGTATAGGACTAATCCACAATTCAATCGTAGAGCCTATAATCATATAAATAATGGAGTAAGTGTTTATTTCCCTATAACTGCTATTCCAATCGCTATAGGTGATTATGCCGGACAACAATATGCTAATGAAATAAACAGTCTAAGTGAACCAGGTGGATTCCTTTTTGAAACAATGAGATGGACTATGGACGGATTGGGAGTTCCTACAGGCATAGAAAATAAATAATTTGATATGAACATAATTGATATATTTCTATTTAGTTGGTACAATATTTTAGATAATACCATTTATAGCCGCAGCGCTTCAAATCAAGGAATCAGCGCTAAAGAGCATTCATTCTTTATAGTGTTTTTACTTCTTGGTATAAACATTTATTCTATATTTAGTTATTTGTTCATAAGATATTTTAATTTTAATATTAATCTTTATTGGGCTTTAATCAACGCTCTTTTCGTTTTTATTGTTGGATATTTAATTTATTTTAAAAATAAAAGACTTAATAGAGTTGTTACAATGCATGTAAGTCATCTAAAAAAAATATTATTTATTGGGATTTCTCTCATTTATACTATCGCTTCAATTTATTTAATGTTAAGAGTAGGCGATTACGTCCGTTTTAAATTAGGAAATGGGTAAGACATATTCCCTTTATGTCATATTTCCACCCATGTTGGTGCTCACCACTCTCACCATAAAACAACCCAACCTGCTGTTGCACCATCGGCCAACAGCAGCGGCGGAAGCCAAGTAAAAAGAAGTATCGATCTATGGCCTAAGCTATATATAACATCTGTTCAAGGCCATAGATATGTATAATACCATCAGGCCTGGCCTCGCGCTTCGGTTACCAGGGCGATTCTGCCCCGGTTGGTAATCACGCATGTTACCGTGGTTGTGCCTTCACCTCGGCGAATCGGCCTCTCCACCCTTGTTGGCGGTCACAACTCTCGCCATACCAGAACTCAACCTGCTGTTGTGCCATCGGCCAACAGCCGCTGCGGGGGCCAAGTAAAAAGAAGTTTCGATCTATGCGCAAGCTTATTTACATTTGTTTTTAATTTTATAGAGAATATTTCGCCGTGGCTGTGCCTTCACCGCGGCGAATCGGCCTCTGCCGCGGTGAAGGCACTTGTTGCCGTTAGTCATGAAAATGATTTTTAAGCCATAATAAATTCGGAAGCATTGTGCGTATAAGTTAACTAATTCAATTAGCATCATAAAGTAGCGGGTGTTGGAAGGCCAATAAATGAAAAGTTAATCACCAACTGATTAATTATTTTTTTTGATCCAATAAAAGAAATTCAATGCCAATTTAACATTGTCTGGTACTTAATATATACCCAACACTAAATGTAGCTGTGAAAACAGATATTGGATATTTTTGAATGCACGAATACCAACCTGAAGTGCATATAAAAAAACACAAATATTTCTCCTTAAAAAATATTTGAAAATTTTTGTAACGAAATCCTGAAACGGAGTCTTAATATAAGAAGAGGTCTGTCGGTGTTAAACCTGGACAGTAATATTATAATTACCCAAACAATACAAATACGTTAATACGATTTTATGAGTACGAATACCATGTTTAAAGTTTTAGCAGGCCTGAATGTAATTTTAATCGGCGCAGTTATTTTTTTAGCTGTTAAACTCTACACCGGAGAGCAGATCTATTATGTAGACTCTTCCAAACTGTTGAAGGATTACAAGGAGATGGAAGATGCCCGCAAAGAGTACACCAAAAAGATGGAAGCCTATAAAGCAAATGTTGATACACTTACCTCCGGCGTTCAGAAGCAGATTGAGCAGTACGAGAAAGAATCTTCGAAGATGTCGGATCGTGAAAAGAAGTTAAGCAGAGAACTGATCAATACCCGTCAGCAGGAGCTGATGGATTACCAGCGCGCGATTGACCAGCAGGCACGTGAAGAAGACCAGAAGATCATGGGCAAGGTATTAAACAACATCAATACCTTTTTACTGGAATATGGTAAGAAGAAAAATTGCAGGTATGTATTGGTAGCCGCTAATGGCAACATCGCTTACGGAAATGAAAGTCTTGATATAACAACAGATGTACTGAAGGAACTGAATGAGCGCTACGTCGCGGCGGCTAAAACAGTACAACAGTAATATATATGTTTGTGCAGGATATACATCCCCCGTATGTATGTCTGCACAAACACCAACAAATGAGTTAGTAAAAAAAGACAATATCATTACCTGTTTTCAAAGATCCCCATATCTATTGAAACAGGTATGTACAGAGAGTATAACACCTTTCTGTATCAACAAATAAAAGACACAAATACTATAAGAATAAAAATCCTATGTACAGCAAAAAGTATTTTTTAAAGACTCTGGCCATTTTCATGGCACTGAATATTTTTACACAGGTTGTAGCGCCAACTGTATCCATGGCGTTAACCTCGGGCCCTACAACACCGGAGGTAGCAAGTTTTGAGCCGGTAGATAACACAGACATGGTTAATCTTGTCTCCGGAGATTTGACATATAATATACCATTACTGGAAGTACCGGGGCCGGAAGGCGGTTATCCTTTAGCGCTTTCTTATCATGCAGGTATTCTGCCTGGTCAGGATGCGAGCTGGGTAGGCCTGGGCTGGAACTTGAATCCCGGAGCGATTAACAGAATGGTAAATAATTTTGCTGATGACTATAAAAACGCACAATATACTATTAAGGATACCTGGGTAGGCGGGGTTACACAAGAGTATAATTTTGGTGTAGGACTTGGTATTGCGAACACCCCTATTGCTGTAGGTGTAGATGTTGGTATCAAACATGATACGTACAAAGGTTCCGGCGGCTCTGTTGGATTTAGTATAGGTACTCAGGGCGGATTATATAGTGCCGGTGCGAGCATAGGCGTTGATAGCTGGTCAGGTACATATGTGGGCGGCTCGTTCGGCGTGGGTAATGCAAATGTAAGCGGTGGTTATGGTGACGGAGATGGTTATGCTTCTGCTTCATTGGGTGTTGGCAATAAATATATTAGCGGAGGTGTTACAGCAAATTACGCAGGTGGGCAAATGTCAGCTGCGGTCGGCCTTGCATCTGACATAACCCAATCGAACCTGGGTATTACAATGAGCTCACACGGCTTAAAGGCAAGCGGTCAGGTTGTTGGTGTGTTTGTTGGTCATAATGATAATTATGGTAAAATCAGTACAAGCAGCGGCGGTTTTGGGATCTCAATTCCTATTTACTCTTTTATCATTTCTGTGGGGTATAAATATACCCGCTATTGGATGAACGAACAGGATAATACGTATTTATATGGAGTATTGAACAGCAAAGCAGCGACAGATTATGGTTCAACTTTTTGGGACGTAGATGATTTGAGAACGTTTGATTGTTCGGTATTGACAACTCCGACACAATCTCTAATAGATCAAGGCAATGTTGATTGGATGGTTAATCCTATGGCACCTACTTATGATAGTTATACGGTGCTTGCTCAAGGTTTGTCAGGCTCTATGGAGCCGGCATTATTGGATAATGGCGGATTATTCCAGCGCAAATACAATGAAGGCGGAGCTCAGGAAACAAAATATTTTTTTCACAGACGCTTTACCAAAGACAAACACTTTTTCCGTTTTGTAAATGACTTTTCAAATAGTCACCGCGTAACACCAGTAGATTTTACCTATTTAACCGATCCTGGTTTTTATTATCCGGATACGGATTTAGCTTATACGGTGAAGGATATTGATCCGAGAGGATATAAGAAAAGTATGAATGGCACCATGGTAACAGAAGCAAGATTTGCCGGTAGCAAGCATATTGAATATTATTCAAATAGTGAAATTACTTCCGGTGCTGCAAAGACTGCAGGTTTTATTGATACAAAAAATATATCTGCCACTGAACGCGCCACGCGTGATTTCGGCATGGGACAAGCGATTGTGCAGAATTATGATATCAGCAACAACATTGGCGGATATTCTGTTACCAATGAATCAGGTGTTACCTATCACTACGCATTACCTGCTTATACCTATAATTTTTATCAGGAGACAAGTCAGGATGGCAAATCAACAGGCAGAACAAAACGTCAGGTATATAATAATCAACCTTACGCATATACCTGGTTATTGACAGCAGTGACCGGGCCGGATTATCTGGATAAGAATAATAATGGTTTGGCGGATAGCGGAGACTGGGGCTATTATGTAAATTTTGATTACGGAAGATGGCATCACCGCGTTGGCTTCAGAACGCCGGAAGAAGGCGCAACAACAGATATTGATGGAGCAACTACATTTAGCAGAGGATTTAAAGAACTTTATTATTTGAACGCTGTTTCTACACGTACGCATACAGCTTTGTTTTTAAAGGATACACGTTCAGATGCCAAAGGCCTCAGGGCAAGTGATGGTGATTCGTTTGAGACTGCCAGTTTTGCATTAAATGATCCGGTGTATGATCCTACAACATGTCAATCATACAGTGCTGTCACAGCACTTAAACTCAGCGAAATCATGGTGATTGAAAACTCAAAGCTCATTCAACTTGGAGTGAATTGGTTGAATGGAACAATCTACGATGATTATTCTGCATCCATTGATCTGATTAAAAACGGAGCTGCTAAATCATGCTTTATTCCTAATGCGTGCATTAGTTGTTCTTCTATCTCTGCGGGTGCTTTTCCTACTACCTATTATTATTCGGATCAGAAGGTGATTGAAACACGTGACCTTTCAAGTTCGGCATTAGCGGATTTCCGTAACAAGGCTATTAAACGTGTTGCTTTCGAGCAGGATTATACATTATGCCCGAATACTACGAATAGTTTTGATACAGATCCTACTATTAAAAAGGGGAAATTAACATTGAATAAAATCCGCTTTTATGGAGTGGGTAACGTGCAGCTGATGCCATCTACAAATTTCGACTACACTATACCAAATCCAATAAGTACTTCTATTGCGCCAACATGGGTGCCGGGAGATAATGGCTGGACAGAACCAAAACTGGGAAGAATATTTGTTTCATCAAATAATTTTCAGGTAGGCGACATTCTTACCTTTCAAGCATATTCAGGCGGTGTGCTTAAAGATTTTTACATCTCATTGGTTCGCGTTGCTTCTCCTCAGGAATTTGATGTAGTCTATATCGGAAATAATGTCCTTACACCAGCAGACAAAACATCGGGCGGGAGTCAGATCAATGTAACAGCTACACAAACCAAAAATCCACCTTATGCCCGCAATGCCACAGACTTATGGGGTAGTTTTAAATCGGATTACCGAAGTCTTTCAAATGTAAAAAGAAATAAAAGGCAACTTACTACAGCGGTATCTGCAAAAGCAGTTGATTGCTGGAGTTTACGTTCAGTGGAGTCTGCTACAGGTTCAAAAATTAAATTGTCATACGAAAGCGACGATTACAGGGATGTAGTATTAAAGAATCGTGTCATTTACAATCTTAAACCGAATATTAAAGCCAAGCCTAGTGCAAACAGTACGTTCAGCGGTTCTCTGAGAAGTTTTTCAGGCAGTGATCTTGCTTATTTAAATAGTACTTCCCTGGATTTTGCTTTTGATGTGTATGATGGAGATGTTTTGACTACTCCAATGAATGAGGTTTTCACAGTAGGCGATAAAGTAGAAATTGTTTCTGCAGGAGAATATTTTTCCGGATTGTTTTTTGATAATTTACAGTGCTACTATAGAGTTAATAAAACACAAGTTGAAGTAACTGCGGTAACAGCTACATCAATAACATTAAGGGATCCCAACCGGAAAATCTGTGTGCCGGCAAATTCCATTTACTTTACAGGATCCAATACGAATACCTGGAACAGCTATACACACATGGCATCCTATATTGTAGCGCCAGACAAGCAGATACATTATGGAGGCGGGCTCCGCGCAAAATCAATTGAAGTTACTGATGGTTCTACCTCTCACATTACAACATATCAGTACAATGCAAATGGATCTTCTGCAGGTAGTACGGCTTACGATCCGTTAAATTTTGATGAACTGGAAACAATAACAGATTATTCCTGGGCTCAGGGCGGTACTGTTTCTGCAGCGGCGAAAAAAGATTATGGAAGATATTACTATGCAGGCTTTGAAAGTATAATGGCTTGTGCAAAAGATATTGTCGCACCGGGTGTGTTATATGAAACGGTGAAAATAAATAGTTCTGTTGTGAAAAACGGAGTTACGACACAAGCGCCAACTTCTCAGATGTACCAGTTTCAACCATTCACAGCAGAGATGGTACAATTTGTAGACTTGCTGCCCGAAGAACATGCGAATTATTCGTACAGAAGAACTTCTAAAATCATAAACAAAACCAGCCAGCTTGGCAATCTGTTATCAATTAAAACATATGACCGGGGCAATAATCTCTTAGCTGAAATTTCCAA
Source organism: Cytophaga sp. (assembly GCF_051961495.1). Lineage (NCBI taxonomy): Bacteria > Pseudomonadati > Bacteroidota > Cytophagia > Cytophagales > Cytophagaceae > Cytophaga > Cytophaga sp. The sequence continues at coordinate 28,793 of NZ_JBQCDF010000175.1, forward strand.
TCAGTATACATCAGAGTTTGAAAACGGGCAAGGACAAATTGAACAGGTATTTCATTCAGAGCGCAGAATGAATCCGGATCAGGGAGCACAATTTGAAAAGAAAATTGCTGTTGTATCAGTTTTGTCTGATTACCCATCTGTACTGACTTCAACAACAACCAAAAATTTTGTTAAGGGCCAGGAAGCGACACAAAGAAGTACTGCATTTGACTTTTACACAGGTAATGTTACCGAAACACAGACGACAGACAGTTATGGTAATACTTATATGGCTATTGTTGATCCTGCTTATAACTGGTATAACAGTAATTATGCAGGCATGGGACTTAAGCTATATAACGGTGGTATGAACATGCTTATTCAAAATGCCGGTTCGTATATGATTAAGAAAAATACTTCGCCAACTTCATATGCTGCTACAGTAACAAGTGCTGCACTTACTATTGCTCCGAATCAAATACTTGTGACGTTATCAGGCGGAAATAAATTACCGGTTTCATGCCATGTCGGGTCACGTATTACAGGATTGGCATTGCCGGTGTTTGTAACTTCTATTTCCAATAATAGAACAAGTTTTAATGCGATCAGCCGTGCGGCAAGTATTGGCACTGATCTTGGTGCAAAAACAATTAGTTTTGATGATGGTAATGTTGTAAATGCATCGGTTACGACCTGGTCAGAAAACTGGAACTACAGAACCGGAAGTCCTGGCAATACCTATGCAACTACAGCAATGAGTGATTATACATACTACCCGAATCAATATACAGGTATTCTGATTGATCAGACAAAATGGAGAGTGAAATCATCATACATCTGGGATAGTCCGTATTTAAATACAAATGGAGATGGAACATATGCAACAACAGGAGTAGGCGCTTTTGTACCATTTGATTATTCAGCTACAGGCGCACAAGCTTCTGCTTACTGGAAAGCTGCTATTACCAACACATTGTATACACAATATTCTAAAATGCTGGAATCTAAGAATGTGAACAATCAATATACGGCTACTAAGTATTCAGGAGATGAAAGTTTTATCTGTGGTACAGCAGCAAATTCAAGGTATACCGAATTTACGGTGAACAGTGCAGAACATTATGAAGGTGAGTTTGGTGGATTTAATTCAACAACCTATGCGCATACCGGCGTATACAGTTTCAGACTAAATGCCAGCGGAGATAAAATAAGTTATTCAATTCCTTATACTTTAGGCTCAACAGATGCCGGAAATGGTTTTGATAAAGGAAAGCAATATCGTATTTCTGCATGGGTGCATAAAGACAATATCATGAATGCACAATTATTTTACACCAGTACGGTAAATGGCACTCCAACTACAACAACTCAAGTGTATGATGCTGCCAAGCATATACAATGCGGCAACTGGATTTTAATGACCATGGATATTACTACTTCAAGTGCGGCCGGAACAAATTTAAGTATGGAAGTGGGGGTTAAAAATGTAGGCGCATCAAATTATGTTTATGCGGATGATTTTAGATTCCAGCCATTTGTTTCTTCGGTACAATCTTATGTGTATGATTTAAATTCAGGTTTGTTGACATATGTATTGGGTACAGATAATCGCTACGTACGTTATGAGTATGATAGCAGAGGTCGTGTAAAAGCAACATATAAAGAAACCACAAGCGGGGAAGTTAAGATGAACGAATACAACTATAATTTCTCACGTTTAATTAATTAAAATTTTTAGGTAGAAAATAGAAAAGGATATCAATATGAAACAGTTGATGTATATTTTAAAAAATACACTTGCCGCATTGATTTTTTTATCAGGCATAAGTGCGTATAGTCAAACACTGAGTTTGTTTAATCAAATGAATGTTCCGGCAAACCCTACCAATACTTATTTCGGCAATATCTGCGCATTAACGCTCGACGTTGATCCTGCAACAGGTAATCAAATTTATGTCTGGTCTGAAAAGCAAACAAGCTCTACAGATAGAGATATATACTGTGCAATCTATGACCGGAATTCAGTTCTACTTATTCCAAGATTTAAAGTAAACAATGGTACTGGCGGTGATAATTATTATCAAAGAATTAAAATTCATCCTTACGACGGTACATTTATTATTACCTGGGCAGGCAAAAAATCGGGCAACTGGGATATATATATGAAAAGCATAAGCCTGGCTTTAAATACTGTGTCAAGTCAGCTAATTATGAATGCTCCTGATTTACTTGTAAATGGTATTACTGCAGGAGATCAGTTAACCCCTATACCAACATTTCATTTGGGTAGCGGTGAGTTGCTTATTGGATATACACATACAGTTGCCGCAGGTGACAGGGATATTTATTACCGCAGAGTAAATTACTCAACGATGGCTGTATTGGGTACAGATCAATCAATCAGTAATGTAACAACCAATGATCAGGCCTTGTCTGCTATGGAGTATTCTTCTTACACAGGAGAGGTTATTATGTTTTATTCCAGTACAAAACCTGCAAGTACAGGCTTTGATTGTTACAAAAGAATACTTTTATACACAGCAGGTGCCTATAGTTTTTCAGGAACGGAAACACGGGTAAATACATATATGACCTCAGATCAGACTGCTTCAACCATATGCATAAACCAGACAAACGGTCAATATGCTTTGAGTTGGGTTTCATTGGGACAAAGCAGTGCAAGAGGTGTATATGCGAAGGTGTTTGACGCCTTGCATACAGAAATTAAAGCAGAATTCAGGATTAGTGTGCTTGCTGCAGACAATATCATGAATGCAAAAGGTATATGGAAAGAGAGTACCAATACATTGGTGTATTTCTGGACCTATTATGGCTCAACCAATGCGATCCGCTATACACAGTTTGACGGAAACGCAGCCTTTGCAATGATTGGCGGTGACAATGATGCATTAGGCACGACGAATGCTGTACAAGGCGGCTATTATACCACGTATGTTCCGGCATATGATGCTGTAAGAGATGTGGTATATTTAAGCTATGATATGTATCCAAGTATCGGAACACTGAGCAGTTATGGCAAGGTAAATATATACCGGAATATTTTTGATCCTGCTGTATCAACAACATCTAATACCGATATGAACTGGGTTGATGTAAAATCATATGATGCAAATGGCAATGTTGTATCTGAAGGCCGTATATTCTACGATAATTTTGGCAAGGAATCACAGAGTCAATCATTTAATGCCGAAAATCCGACTACTGTTTTTGCAAGCATGCCATTGTATGATTATCTGGACAGGTCAGCCATACAAACATTGCCAGGGGTTACAAACACTACAGGTGCGTTGACATTTGATCCGGCTTTTGTGAAATATTCTGCAGGGGCGAACTATAATCCGCAAAACTGGGATGGAGCATCCACTACAAATAATCCTGATCCAGTTCTGACCTCTGCAGGGCTTGGATATTATTATGGTACCTCGAATACGCTTGAAGCAGGAGTTCCTAATACCTCTTATCCTTACAGTCGTACCTTTTTTAATGATAATGCCCCAGGGGGTGTTGTTAAGCAGGGTGGCCTTGGCGAAGCGCTTCGGATGGGACAGAATCATGAATCGAAATCAATCAGTTTAGTTGTTCTGAATGAACTGGATCATTATGCAAAAGTCCGGAGAGGTAATTTTGTGGTAAATCTTAATGCTCCCGGCACGTTAAGTCAAAAGGCAACAAAACATTTTGTAATAGATCAAAATGGCATGAATGGCATTGTCTTTACAGATGCTGCAGGCAATACCATTGCTACTGCAAAGGATGGGGCAAGTACAGCAGATCCGGCCTTGACATCAACCATAGCGCTGAAGCCAAATATGTATTACTGTAATTTCCCTTATTATGTATCGGGAACGGGATGGAACATGAAGTATCTGCAGGTATTTGGTCAGGGAAACGTTGAAATTATCAATGTTGCAGATGGTACCATATTATACGCGATGGGACCAGCCGTAAATGTGCCGGAAATTACTTATGCTGGCCCTATGACTACGATACAAGTACGTTCAACTGAGCCATTCCGCGTGAAAATGTTATGCACGTCTAATCTTCCTAATCCGGCTCCGGATTATTGGGCGCGCTATGAATCAACGTATCAGCAGGGGCAAAATAGTATAGACCTGCATTTGCAGACAGGGCATGCTTTGGCTGCAACGATATCAAATGCTCCCGGTGCAACGATTTCAATACAGGACCTGACTACAGGGAATATTGTATACACAGGTGCAGCGTCAGGCTATTCGTATTCGACATTAGCCAAAGGATTTTACCGTTTGCGTTTTACAGGAATGAATTACGATCAGGACTATAGCACAAACAGTATTACATTCTCATTTAAACAATCATATACAGACTGGGCATATTATTTTTATGATGATGCAGGGCGGTTGATTGCAAAGACGGCCCCTAGTGGTATTACAAGTATGACGAATTACAGCTCGCCACCGTTCACAGGTACCTATACATATAGTACAATCGGGCAGGTGCTGTCTTCTACTGAGGTTGACGGAGGTACAACAAATTATGTGTACCGGAACGACGGTTTGCTGCGTTTTACACAAAATGCCGACCAGGCAACAGACGGGCGTTTTTCGTTTTTGAATTAAGATTCGGACGGCCGCACCAATATTTAAAGAGAATAAAAAAATTGATTTAATAATTCACCGTTATAATTAAAAAAAAATAATCAAAATGATT
>NZ_JBQCDF010000176.1:0-6719 GCF_051961495.1 Cytophaga sp.
AAAAACAAAATAATTGTCAAAGGACCTGCAACCCAAAGGTAGTTACCAAACGCTGAAGGAATACGTTGAACAGCTGCAGACCAACCAGCCCATGCTACATAATTGAATGCTACAAAGAAAATTCCCATGGCTGCTATACCTGCAAAGAAGATATTATTTTGCCATAAATCCTTGATTAAACGTAACGCCCAGGTAGGTTTTTCACCATGACCACCGTGCCCTTCGGCATGTGCATCACCGTGTACTGCATGTGCTGCTTCTGTAGCATGATGCGCTGCGTCGTGAGCATCTGAAGCATGTGCATCAGCAGTTAATGTTGCAGTTGCTGCATCAGCATGCTCTGCACCATGATGTCCTGAATTCATTGCTAAGAATATACCTATAATTACAAGTATTACCCCCGCACCTATTAACATGAATAGTTTTTTCTTTATCTCCGAAGAGAATACAAACTTTTCGTCTAGATTAACTGAAGTATTGTGATGATGTGCCATAAATCTACCTACGTTCTAATAATTATTGTTTTTGTAGAACATTTTTCACGTAAAGTGAAATTTTCCATCTCTCTAAAGGTTCCAATTGAGAAGCATGCTGAAGCATACGTCCTTTTCCATAAGTAATAACATGGAAAATATGGCCAGGATTAACTCCCTGAAGTGCTGTTGACTTTAAGTTCGCAACACCTTGTAATTTTTCGTTTACAGGACCATCTCCTTCTCCACCCTCACCATGACAATGTGAACAGAATCTGTTAAACAATACCTGCCCTTCAGCTAATACTGATTCAGTTGGTTCAATCGGACAAACAAGAGTTGCGTTAGCATATGCCAAAGAATCTTTAGGAATATGATATGGAATTGCACCGCGTTTAATTGTTCCGGCAACAGGCAATCTTAAGTTTGAATTATTATTGTATGGCATAACGTTGTACGCCTCTTTATTTGTTGAATCATCAACCATTGTAACCGGCTCATAAGCCTCAGATACATACATGTTCGGAGCATATTCCGCACGAGGAGTTTCGTGAACAGGTATACGATCGAAGTTGTGATTACAAGATGTAACAGTTGCTGCAAAAACAATTGCTGCTGTTATATTGAAGGTTTTCATTCTCATAGTATATGAAGCCTTTCTTAGTTTGCCAATGATTTTGTGGTAACTTCAGAAGCGCCTGATTCTGAAAGTAATGATTTCAGCTGCGCTGAATCTTGTTTGTTCGATGCAAGATCAAACGTGATTACGAATTTATCGTCAACACTTCTTGGATCGAACATATCCGGTTGAGACCATGGTTTCAGATTGCTGGCTACAAAGAATGTACCTGTCATACCTAACGCACAGAATAATACCGTTAATTCGAATGTAATCGGAATAAATGCCGGAAGCGGAATGTGTGGTTTACCGCCGATATCCATAGGCCAGTCAAAGCCCAGCATCCAGATCATCATTGTTAATGCAGTAATTGTTCCGCAAATACCAAACAGGAATCCTGCAATTGGTAAATTAGAATAATTATATCCTAAAGCATTATCTAGTCCGTGTACAGGATAAGGAGTATACACTTCATGTATCTTTACTCCTTTTGAACGTATCTTGTCAACAGCACTCATCATTACTGTTTCTTCATCGAATACGCCAACTACAAAATTCTTTCCTTTTTCCATATTATTTTAAAGTATCCTGGACTCAGGTTATTTCTTTTCAGAAGATGAATCAATAATTGTTTTAACTTCAGCCATGTTAATTACCGGGAAATACTTCGCGAACAATAAGAAACATGTGAAGAATAACCCAAACGTGAACAAGTAATCCCCTACATCATACAATGTTGGCGAGAAATAAGACCAAGACGAAGGTAAGAAATCTCTGTGTAATGATGTACAAATAATTACGAAACGCTCAAACCACATACCAATGTTTACAACAATAGATAAGATGAATGTCCAAAGAATGCTTGTACGAACTTTTCTGAACCAGAAGAGCTGAGGAGAGATTACGTTACAAGTCATCATAGACGCATATGCCCACCAGTAAGGCCCAAATGCTCTGTTGATGAATGCATATTTCTCATAGGGAACGCCTGAATACCAAGCAATGAAAAATTCAGTGATATAAGCGATACCTACAATAGAACCTGTTAACACGATGATTTTGTTCATCGATTCAATGTGGTTGATTGTAATATAATCTTCTAACTTAAAGACTACACGTGTAACCAACATCAAAGTTAATACCATCGCAAAACCTGAGAAGATCGCACCCGCAACGAAATACGGAGGGAAGATTGTTGTATGCCATCCTGGAATAAGAGAAGTAGCAAAGTCCATTGATACGATCGTGTGTACTGAAAGTACTAGTGGCGTTGAAACACCTGCTAATACTAATGAAACAGCCTCGTAACGGGACCATGTTTTTGCAGAACCATCCCAGTTCATACTTAATGCACCGTAAATAACGCGACGGATACCAGTTGCTCTTTCACGAATAGTTGCGAAATCCGGAATCAAACCTACATACCAGAATACTAATGAAACCGTGAAGTATGTTGAGATCGCGAATACGTCCCACATCAAGGCTGAGTTAAAGTTCTGCCATAAGGAACCGTTGTTGTTTGGCAAAGGTAATACCCAGTGACCAACCCACGGACGACCCATGTGCGCAATAATGAATGTTGCTGCACAAATAACGGCGAAAATTGTCATCGCTTCTGCTGCACGGTTAATAGATGTTCTCCATTTCTGACGGAACAATAACAATACGGCAGAAATCAATGTACCAGCGTGACCGATACCTACCCACCATCCGAAGTTGGTGATATCCCATGACCAACCAATTGTTTTATTCAGACCCCACATACCAATACCCATGTACCATGTAGTCCATAAGCAATAACCACCATAAAACAAGGTTATTAATGCCATGGCAAATGATATTTTCCAGGCAGTTGAAGGAGCACCTTCTACTTGTTTACAAATGTCGTTGGTAACGTCTTTTTTGGTTTTTCCGTTTGTAACCAACGGTGGCCTTACCGAAGAAGTAACTTGCATATCCTTAAATCTCGATTAAATTAGGCGTTAGAAATATTTCTAATTTTTGTCAAATACGTAACATTTGGCTGTACATTCAATTCTTCAAGAACTGTGTATGTACGTTCTTCGTTGTTTACGTGACGTTCCTGGTAAACTTTACCTTCAACATCTCTTAAATCACCGAATAAAATTGCACCAGTAGCACAAGCAGCAGCACAGGCAGTAGTAACTTCTCCGTCAACAATGTGACGTTTCTCTTTCTTAGCCTTAAGTTTTCCTTCTTGTATTTTCTGAACGCAGAATGAGCATTTTTCCATTACACCACGAGAACGTACTGTAACATCCGGATTCAATACCATACGTCCCAATGAAGTATTCATTGCTACGTTTTTATCAAATGCTTCTTCGTTGTCAAAATATTTAAACCAGTTGAAACGACGTACTTTATATGGGCAGTTGTTTGCACAGTAACGAGTACCGATACAACGGTTATAAGTCATTTGATTCAAGCCTTCAGAACTATGTGTAGTAGCAGCAACCGGACATACAGTCTCGCATGGTGCGTGATTACAGTGCTGACACATCATTGGCTGGAATGTAACCTGAGGATTTTCAGAAGGAATTTCTAATGTTCCATAACCAATACCCTCTTTATCATTCGTAAAATATTTACCAGTTTCTTTTGGTTCAGCATCTGAGCTGTAGTATCTATCAATACGGATCCAGTGCATTTCACGAGCGTTTAGAACTTCTCGCTTACCTACAACAGGAACGTTATTTTCAGCCTGACAAGCAATCACGCAAGCACCACAACCTAAACATGTGTTCAAGTCAATAGACATGCTCCACAAGTGGTTTGGCTGATGATGCTGATCTTTCCAGATATCAACTAAAGCCGGTGCTTTTTTACCATCCGGAGTTGAGATTTTTGGAACGAATCTACCTGCAGCAGGATTATTAATATATTCTTCTAATGTAGCGTCCTGAATAATTGGACGGGCCATTAATGTTTGATGCGTTTGAGTTTGAGCGATCTGATACTTTTCTCCTCCTATCGGAGTGATTGTAACAATTGCAGCACTTGAAACAGAACCATCAACAAAACGAGCAAATGGATATGCATTCTTTCCAACGTTATCTCCGCACTTACCTGCGTTTGTTCTTCCGTAACCAATTGCAATGGATACTGTACCTGATGCCTGACCTGGTTGAACCAATACCGGAAGATCTACTGAATAACCGCCTTTTTCTAATTTAACGGTAACCATATCTCCCTGTGTTAAAGATAGCTTTGCAGCATAAGATGCCGATATTGCAACATAATTGTCCCAGGTTGCTTTTGAAATAGGATCCGGTAGTTCCTGCAACCAAGGATTGTTTGCTTGAGAACCTGTACCAACACCTATTTTTTCATATAATTTCAATTCAGTACCTGAAGCATTTGCATTGTAATTTTTAGAAATGCCTGCTTCAACAGCTGAACGATCAAAATTACTTACTGAAGTATCAATACCTGAAACAGTTGCTACTTCAAAAACACCGTCTTGTAAAGCTCTGTCCCATGAAGCACCTGCTAAAATAGATGTCTCCCAGTTTGATTTTAAATATGAATAGTAAGAAATAGTATTTCCTGACCAGGAAAGTAAAGATTCCTGAGCTGCTCTTGTTTTAAAGATCGGAGCAATTGCCGGCTGGCCTAATGAATAAAAACCAGCTTTTGGTTCTGCATCACCCCAGGCTTCTAAGTAATGATGATCCGGAGCAACAAATTTAGCCAGAGAAGCCGTTTCATCAGCTCTGTCTGCAAATGATATTGACAAGCCTACACTTGGCAATGCTTTTGCCAGTTCAGCACCTCTTGGGTGATCAAATGCCGGGTTCGCACCATAGAAAATGATCGCCTTAACTTTTCCTGCAACAACATCATCAATCAATGTATTCATTGCTTCATCATTACCTTGTTTCTGGTAAGAAGGAGTCGCAAGAGAAATTGTTGAACCGTAGTTGCCTAATTCTTTATTGATTTCGTTCACTAAAAGCTGAACGTTCACATCGTTTGATCCGGAAACAACAAGAGATTTTCCTCTGTTAGAAGCTTTCAATAATGCTTTTGCAGCTTTATCCAAAGTATCGTTCTTAATAGAAGTTGTTCCTAATTTTGCAGCAGCAATTCTGTTATATAATTCAGCAACGAATAAGCCTTCCTGAGAAGGTTTGATCGGTTGTCTGTAATCAGCATTACTACCTGTTAAAGATAAAGCTGTTTCAAACTGGAAGTGCTGACTCATCGTTTTCTTAGTCTTGCTAAGTCTACGGGTTTCTGCATATTGAGAAACAAACTCAATTGGTGAAATCCATGTACCTAAGAAGTCTGCTCCGAAGCCTACGATTACAGACGCTTTGCTGAAATCATAAGAAGGAATTACAGCCTTACCGAAAGAAATCTCATTCGCTTTTAAGATACCATATGCAGAATTTGAATCGTATTGTACGTGCTGTGTAGATGGATATTTTGCTTTGAATTGCTCTATTGCCTTTTTAGTAGTAGGGCTAAGAATTGTTTGAGAAACGATTCTTATTTCACCTGCAGTACCACCAACGATAGACAACTGATCAGCAACTTGCTTATCTAATTGTTCCCACGTAGCAGGCTTACCTTTAATAAGTGGGCCCTGAATACGTGCTGTATCATATAAACTCAATACTGAAGCCTGAACACGAGCATTGGTACCGCCTTTCGTAACAGTTGAAAGCTTGTTACCTTCAATTTTAATCGGACGACCTTCACGTGTTTTTACCAATACACTGCAGTATTCACCACCATCTACATAAGTTGATGCATAGTAGTTTGCAATACCTGGCTCAATTTCTTCAGGTTTATTTAAATATGGAATCGCTTTTTTCACTGGAGCTTCGCAGGCAGCTAATGAAACAGCTGCAACGCTAAACCCTAATAGCTTTAAGAAATCTCTTCTATCCGTTCCTTCTGCAGAAGAACTCTTTACGGGAAGGAATTCTGGAAATTCATTTTGAGCATTCTTTACGAATTCAGGGCTATTACCCAACTCTTCAACACCCTTCCAAAATACTTTGTTATTATCTTTCATATCTATGAATAACTAGGCTTTCGAACTTTCTTAGATTAATAGTGACATTTTGAACAATCTAAACCACCGATTTCTTCAGCAGTCATGTCGCCTTTTTTCTTAGACTCCTCATGTACTTTCAATAAACGATCGTAGTATGCATTGTCTTTGCTGTTAACAGCAGTTTCTCTGTGGCAATTGATACACCAGCCCATTGTCAGGTTAGAGTATTGTTTAACAACTTCCATTTCTTCAATCGGACCGTGGCATTTCTGACATTCGATACCTGCCACCTGCGTATGCTGAGAGTGGTTGAAGTAAGCAAGATCAGGCAAATTGTGAACACGTACCCAACGAACAGGTTTACCTGCTGCATAAGCATCTGTCAACTTCTTGATTTCTGTTTCACCGTATTTAGGGCCAGACTTAACATATGTGTGGCAGTTCATACAAATATTCAAAGAAGGAATATTTGACTGCTTACCTTTGTATGCACCTGTATGACAATAGTTACAGTTGATTTTATTATCACCAGCGTGCAATTTGTGCGAGAATGCGATCGGTTGTACCGGAGCATAGTTCTGTTCAACAGCGACTTCCTGAG
>NZ_JBQCDF010000177.1:0-32976 GCF_051961495.1 Cytophaga sp.
TATCCGGAGCCCAGCCCAATTTTTTAACGGTTTCCATTACACCTTTACAGAAGAATATGACTCTTTCATCATTATCATCGTAAAATTTATTTGATTTGTCATGGAAAACGTATTTTCTTTGAAAATAGTCTTCGTTGTCGATAAAGTATACCTGCAATTTCGCATTCGGGATTGAGGCAACTTTAATAATAAGAGGTTTTTCTTCTTCACCAACAGAAATATTAATTCCTGAAAGTCTTACCACTTCGTGCAAGCGGTTTTTACGTTCATTAATCAAACCGAAACGAGGTATCAATATGCGTACTTCTAACCCGCGCTCCTGCATAGCTTGAGGGAGTTTGCGCAACATTTTACCTACTTCAGAATACTGCAAAAAAGGGTTGATTTCACTGGCGACGTAAAGGATTCTCAATTTAGACATATACCCTTTTTTAGAATGGAAAATAAAACCGGACATATTACGGCAGGTCAAAATTACAAAAAATATATGGCTTTTTCAAGTGTATTCCAATTCCACCCCTTGTTTTTTGGTTGAAAATGCGCAGCTTTACACCCCATGATTTCCATCACATCCATCCAGGATTTACGCCGCCAGATTGCAAAGGAAAGGCTTAATTCCCGTTCTATAGGCTTTGTTCCAACGATGGGGGCATTGCACAAAGGACATATTTCGCTCATTAAAGAAGCCAAAAAGCACAATCACATCTGCATCGCCAGCATATTTGTAAACCCGCTTCAATTCAATAATGTCGAAGATTTTAACAAATATCCGATTCAGAATGAAAAAGATATACAATTATTAGAACAGGCGGGATGCGATTACCTGTTCCTGCCGCCCGTTTCCGAATTCTACCCCTCCAAACCCAAATTATCCATTGACATTGGCCCATTGGACCGGATCCTGGAAGGAACTCATCGTCCGGGTCATTTTAGCGGAGTTGCAATCGTTGTATCTAAACTGTTCCATGTAGTAATGCCCGATAGAGCATACTTCGGACAAAAAGATCTGCAGCAGGTTGCCGTTATCAACCAACTGGTCAATGAATTGAACTTTTCCATTGAAATTATTACCTGTCCGATTGTGCGTGAAGAGAGCGGACTGGCTATGTCTTCCCGGAATATGCGTTTAAGTGCTGCGGGCAAAGCCGTTGCCGCAAATTTATTTTTATGTCTGGAATTTCTTGAAAAGGCTTTAAAAAATGGAATCGGTACACCCGTTCAACCGATAAAAAAAATGGGGCTGGATTTTTTAAACCAATTTGAAGGAATCCGGGTTGAGTATCTGGAGATCGTTCAGGCAGATACACTGGAAACAATCACCGATCTGAAACCGGGATCAAACGTGGCTGTTTGTGTTGCTGCTTATGTCGAAGAAGTAAGACTTATCGATAATCTAGTTATTATTTTATAATTTTGCGCTATTAAATCATACTCATGCAAATTCAAGTATTAAAATCTAAAATCCATCGTGTTAAAGTTACTCAGGCAGAACTGCATTATGTTGGCAGCATTACCATTGACGAAACTTTGATGGAGGCTTCAAATATTATCGAAAACGAAAAAGTTCAGATTGTAAATATTAATAACGGTGAGCGCTTTGAAACCTATGTGATCAAAGGCGAAAAGAATAGCGGCGTCATTTGCTTAAACGGACCAGCCGCGCGCAAAGTAGCGGTTGGTGATATCGTAATTGTTATTGCTTACGCAACCATGGATTTTGAAGAAGCAAAAGTCTGGAAACCAACTTTAATATTCCCTGACGAAAACAACAGACTTTCCTAGTACCTACTACTATGAACTCAATCTTAAAAAATGCCATCAAGTACCTGCTTATGCTCGCGCTTGGTGGTTTCTTATTTTGGTACGTGCTGAAAGATATGGATCCGGGGAAGGTTGAGGCCGACTTCCGCAGGGCTGATTATTTCTGGATCGCAGCATCCGTGTTAATTTCTCTGGTTGCCTACTGGGTACGTGCCCTACGCTGGAATTTGCTGCTGGAGCCGCTGGGTATAACACCCCCGGCATATAAAACAGCCATCGCGTTAATGTCCGGTTACTTTGTCAATATACTGCTTCCCCGTGGCGGTGAAGTAGCGCGTTGTGTCGTATTGAACAAGATGCACAAAGCACCGTTCAATTCATCTTTCGGCAGTGTGGTAACTGAGCGTGTATTTGACCTGCTGGGCCTGCTGTTCTTAATCGGTTTAACGTTTATTGTGCAATTCGACTCAATCAGTGATTTCCTTTCCGGTATTCTGATCGATAAATTCGTTGGCCTGTTCAATAGCCTGCAGTCGATGTATCTATTTGTTTGTATCGGCGCTGTTGTGCTGGTTGCTATGTTTGGTATGTTATGGTATCTGCGCCATGAGATCCGCAAAAATGCAACCTACCAGAAAACATCTGTTTTTTTCACTGGTGTGTGGGAAGGAATTACCGGTATCCGCAAACTGCAAAAAAAATGGTTGTTCCTGCTTTATACATTATTGATCTGGACCAGTTATTATTTTATGACCTATACCGTATTCTTTGCATTGCCTGAAACAAGTCACCTGGGTTTTGGCGTTGGCCTTGTTATACTGGTAGTCGGCGGCCTGGGCATGTCTGCTCCGGTTCAGGGCGGTATTGGCGTGTTTCATATTTTCGTTTATTCAGCATTACTGATCTACGGAATCAATATTGACATCGGAAAATCCTATGCGATCCTGGTGCACACGTCCCAAACATTAACGGTTATAGTGCTGGGCGGAATTAGTTTTATCATTTCTCTGTTGATAGGTAAATCCCAACCTGCAGAAGAAGTATCTCAATCTTAAATTTGCTGACACATGGCCAACGCGGATAAAATCGTTTCTGTTGCTGAAGGAGCTAAACTGATAGAAAAATGGAAGCAGGAAGGGGAAGTTGTTTTTACCAACGGGTGTTTTGATATTCTGCACCTGGGGCATATTGACTACCTGGAAAAAGCCAGACAATTAGGCACGCGCCTTGTGGTAGGTTTAAATACAGATGCATCTGTAAAGCGCTTAAAAGGGCCCGAACGCCCGCTGAATAATGAATATGCGCGTGCACGCATGCTGGCAGCACTTGGCTCTACCGATGCTGTCATTTTGTTCGATGAACCCACTCCTTTAGAACTTATTACTGCCATAAAGCCAGATGTACTGGTTAAAGGCAGCGATTATACCGTTGATAAAATTGTTGGTGCAGATTTTGTAATTGAACATGGAGGTTCCGTAAAAACATTAGACTTCGTTGAAGGCTACTCAACTACCGGAATCATCGACAAAATCAAAAACAATTTAAACAAGTAAGAAGTATGATTCTCCTTATTGGTATTATAACCATGCTTGCGAGCTGGTATGTAAGCAATAAATTAAAGCGCAAATTTGAAGAGTATTCAAGATTTGAACTGCTTTCAGGACTTTCCGGAAAAGAAGTTGCAGAACAGATGCTGCGCGACAACCACATTTACGATGTAAAGGTTATATCTGTAGAAGGCCGTTTGACAGACCACTATAATCCAGCAGATAAAACCGTGAATTTAAGTACAGATGTATATCACGGAAGAAATGCTGCTGCTGCTGCCGTTGCTGCACACGAGTGTGGCCACGCCTTACAGCATGCACAGAATTACAGCATGCTGAACTTACGTTCAGCATTGGTACCGGTACAAAATGTGAGCGCCACTATCCTGAATATTCTGATGATGGTGATGATCTTTGGCGGTTTGATGTTTGGTGGTCCTGGCGCACTCCCGATCGTTTTATTGATTATTATTGCCTGCAACCTGGTATTGACGGTGTTTGCCCTGATCACTTTACCGGTAGAGTTTGACGCAAGTAATCGTGCGCTGGCCTGGATGGAAAGCAGAGGCATAACCAATACACAGGAACATGAAATGGCATCAGACGCGTTGAAATGGGCTGCAAGAACATATATTGTCGTTGCAATCGGTGCTTTTGCGCAATTGGTATACTATGTCATGATGTATCTTGGCATGAGCCGCGACGACTAAGCATTATCATATAGCTATAAATAAAAAACACATGCCTGAAAAACCGGGCATGTGTTTTTTTATTTATAGCTAATTCGTAACTTATTATACTAACTAAACAACTAAGCTATGAAACGTATTTATGTAATCGTACTTGCTGCTGCATTCAGCGCATCCATTTTCTCATGCGAGCAAAAACCTTCTGCTGACAAGTTAAATGAAACCGGAGACAGCATTAAAAAAACGATTGAGAACGAGTCAGAAAAAACAACAAAAAACGGCAGCGATGCTCACTAAGATTCTGTGGGTTTAGTCTGAATGATTTTAAAAAAATTCTGAACATATGCCTGGAATACGGGCATATGTTTTTTTATTTATAGCTAATTCGTAACTTATTATACTAACTAAAAACAACTATACCATGAAACGTATCTATGTAATTGTATTCGCTGCCTTGTTAGGCGCATCTGTTTTCTCATGTAAAGAAAAATCTGCTTCAGAAAAACTGAATGATAAAATGGAAAAAGCCGGTGATGAAATTAAAGATAAAGCAGAAGATGTAGGTGACAAAGCAGAAGACCTGGGTGATAAAGCAGAAGATAAGCTTAACAAATAATCTGCTGGAGATTTATAAAAGTAAAAGGTCACGCTTCAGTCGTGACCTTTTACTTTTAAATCTATTACCATTAGAATGAGAATCCAGCGCTTGGTCCCATGAAGCTTTCGTCCCAGAAGCCTTTTGCCTGCGCATAATTGTGGCTGTTTGTGTCCGGCCAGTGATTTTTATCAAAGCCCGGAGCTTTTTTAAGTAACTCAGAACCGTTATGCAATACAAACGCCTGTCTGCTTTGTCTGATGTGCAGGGAAGAAAACGGTATAGCAAATAACTTGTCATTGAAACCCAGGAAACCACTGCATTCCACCACAACATAGTCAATTACTCCTCTGCGGATATCCAGCATAATATCTTTAATTACACCGATTTTCTCATCCTTTTCGTTTAAAACATCATCACCAATAATGGAAGATGCCGTCAATACCCGAACAGGCCAGTTGGCGTTAACACCAGTATGATTTTTGCCTGTCTTGTTGTCTTTTTCAAAATTTGTGCTCATAAAAAGTATTGGTTAAAAGTTTAAACTAGTTTAATTTATTTAAGTGTATGATAAAAGTATATATGTACTATATACGTAATCTCTTTTGTAAAAGTATAACTTATACCTATGGTTATATATGATTTAAGTTAGTAAATAAATTAATATAAATTATCGATTTATTCAAACTATTGATTTACTTCACCCGTTATATCTAATATATCCATTAATTCTGTAGCTACTATGAATTTTGATTTAACCGAAGAACAAAAAGCTGTGCAGGCGGCAGCCAGAGATTTTGCACAAACAGAACTTTTACCAGGTGTAATTGAACGTGATGAACTTCAGAAATTTCCTGCAGAACAGGTAAAAAAACTGGGCGGTTTAGGCTTAATGGGTATTATGACTTCAGAAACATATGGTGGTGCCGGCATGGACACTGTATCCTATGTGCTGGCCATGGAAGAAATCTGCAAGATTGATGCTTCGATTGGAGTATGTATGTCAGTAAACAATTCCCTGGTATGCTGGGGACTTGAACATTTCGGTACAGAAGCTCAGAAACAAAAATATTTAAAACCTCTTGCTTCCGGAGAATTGATCGGAGCATTTTGCCTTTCAGAACCGGAGGCGGGTTCAGATGCTACCTCACAGCGAACCACTGCTGTAGACTGCGGCGATCATTATCTGATCAACGGCACAAAAAACTGGATCACCAATGGAAATTCTGCATCTATTTATCTGGTAATCGCTCAGACCCATCCGGAATTAAAACATAAAGGGATCAATGTGTTTATTGTTGAAAAAGGAATGCCGGGCTTTGTTGTTGGTAAAAAAGAGAATAAAATGGGAATCCGCGCCTCCGACACACATTCATTAATGTTTACAGATGTAAAGGTTCCAAAAGAGAATCGTATTGGCGACGATGGCTTCGGCTTTAAATTTGCCATGCAAACCCTCAATGGCGGCCGGATCGGTATTGCGGCACAAGCTCTCGGTATCGCTGCAGGTGCACTGGAGCTTTCCTTAAAGTATTCCATGGAAAGAAAATCTTTTGGTACAGAAATTTTTAACCATCAGGCCATACAGTTTAAATTAGCCGATATGGCTACTAAAATTGATGCGGCACGATTACTTGTTTTAAAGGCAGCCTACCTGAAGGACCAGCATAAAGATTATACAGAAGCTGCGGCCATGGCCAAACTGTTTGCTTCTCAGGTGGCTATGGATACTACGATTGAAGCGGTACAAATTCACGGTGGTTATGGCTTTGTAAAGGAATTTCATGTGGAAAGAATGATGCGTGATGCAAAAATTACCCAGATTTACGAAGGTACCTCGGAAATACAAAAATTGGTGATTGGCCGCGAATTATTCAAATAATAACATTAGCCTATTATTTAAAAAAGTATCAAAACTTATAAAAGTTTAATTAATAGGTATATTTTTTTCATTTTTTATTGTGTTTGCATGTTTTTTGTATTAGTTTCGTACAAATACAAAAAATATTTTGTCTGATCTTTTTTCTTGTAATTATCCAAAATAATGGAGTGTCATGGAAGATTATAATAAAATCATTGAATCCCTTGGTGTGCGATACATCAAGTCTAAATCCATTCGTATTGTTCAATCGCTTACAGTAGATAATTATTACGATGTCAGCAATATGATCGTGTTGCTGCACAAAGGTGAAATTTCATTTGGTGAAGAAAGAACGAAAGTAAAGGAAGGCGAACTACTGTTTATACCCGGTGGTCGTTCTGTTTCTATTTCTTATGGTTCAGGCAATACAATCAAATTGTCAAACGAAGAGCTGCTAACCAATCGCGAGAAGTTTCTTAACTCGGTTGTTGATCCTGCATTAATTGGCACAGACCCAAACTCTTTCAGTTATGTTTCTTTCGAAGCGAAGGTATTTGATTCCGTAAATTTCTTTACTTCGTTAGATATTCCTCCCTTCATTATTACTGACACACCCAAATTGAGTCAGTACATTCTTGATACTGTCCAGGAAGACTTAGCCGACGAGGCTGGCAAAGACAGAGTAATCAACATTAATACTGATCGTATTGTTGTTGAGATCATTCGTTTTATTCTGCGTAAAAATCTGTTTGTTGAACGTCTGGCAACCAACAGTACCTATTTCAAGGATCCGCGCTTACTGGATATCTTCGCTTACATTAAAAAATATCTTGGCGGAGATTTATCTAACAAAGTTTTGGCCGGCGTTGCAAACGTATCTGAAGATTACGTAGGACAGTATTTCAAAATGCTTACAGGTATCAATCCTCAGGATTATATCGAATACCAGCGTATGGAAAAAGCGGTAGATCTTTTGCGGACATCCAAGAAGAGTATCCGTGAAATTGGCGGTGAAGTAGGCTACAAAGACACGGCTTATTTCTGCCGCAGATTTAAGATGATGTTTGGAATTCCTGCGGGAAAAATGAGACGCAGAGAATCCTTGATGAATATTTAAAAGTTTAGTTTAATAGAATACCGTTCAGTTTTGGAGGTCACCTATGTAGAAGGTGGCCTCTTGTTTTTTATAACTTATAGCTATCCTTTTTCAGGTTTAACTCGCTCACCTGCCGTCCTACTTCTGTAAGAAAAGAAGCATTTTTTTCGATGCCTGTACCAACAACAATCAAATCAGCTCCGGCCTCTAACGCGGCCAATGCTTTTTCAGCTGTATTCAATCCGCCACCAACAATCACAGGGCATGCAACAGCCCTGCATACAGCTGCAATCATTTCGGGGTGCACCGGCTGGTATGCCCCACTGCCTCCATCCAGATACATCAGTTTCAGACCGAGCATTTCACCTGCCAGCGCTGTAGATGCAGCTATAGAAGGCTTATCATACGGCAAGGGAGTCGTATTGCTGATATACGAAGCAGTCGTTTGTTTTCCGCAATCAACCAGCATATAGCCTGTAGGGAGAATTTCCAGTTTACTTTGTTTAATAATCGGGGCAGCAACAACATGCTGGCCGATCAGAAAGTCTGCATTACGGCCTGAGATTAATGACAATAATAAAATCGCGTCTGCTGTGGGTTCGACCTGCAGATAACCACCCGGAAATAAAACAACCGGTATGGATGCTTTCTGTTTAATGTGCGCGACAATTTCCGGCAGGTTGTATTTTGACAATAAACTTCCTCCCAGGAAAAAATAATCTACATGACTTTCTTTGCACAGCTTCAATATGCTGTCAAATAAAACATCATCCAGTTTATCCGGATCCAGAAGCACCGCAAAGGATTTTATTCCGTTGCGTTTTTTTTGATTTAGTTCTTCGTAAATATTCATCTATGTGAATCTTCATTGCCATGGTGGGCCCTTTTCTCCAGAATACCCAGTACCAACATATATAACTTATGCTGAAAGTAGCCCCTGCGTATTGATAGAGACATCAGCCATGCGGCAATCATAAATATGCATCCGACAATTACAAAGCCCAGGTACGAACTCTCTAATACGATGTTTAAATAGAAACTCAAACCAAAGCCTAAGAACAGTAACATCATTAAAAAAATAAATGAAATAATAATGATCAGGATAATACTTGCTAAAACATCGGAAAGCTTTTTATAGATCTCCATTCTCCAGCTATCAACTTTTGATTGGAACAGCTGCTGTACAACATCTACAACTGCCTGCGATTTAAAAAGGTCGAATAAGAGCTTAAGCATAGCTTTTTGTTTTTAGATTATCTTAAAGTTAACAATTTAGGCAATTGGTAAGTGCTACTTTGCCGTTTTTTATTTTGTATAAAAGTATCTGAAACTGCTTAATTCTTTCCCCTGTGCAGGATCAACAAACAATAAAAAATTGCAGGCAATCCCAAACACCGGTGTTATGCCGTTGCTGTTGTACGGTTCTGCAGCCGGTACATACAGGTAATTTGTTTCTCTTGATGCATACACGCCAATATAATAGGCTTTATCAATAAGGTATCCGGCATCCATTCTAAGGTTTGTATAATCAATAAACCGTTCTTTAAAAAAGGAAACATTGTCTTTTACAAAATCAAACTGCACAAAGGGTTTGTACGATAAAAAAACTGCGAGATGATTATTCTGCAGCGGCATGTATTTCCCCAGCCCAAGACCTATTCCTACCCTCCCAATCATGGGTCTTCTTGTGGCCGTAGTACCGCTACTGGTTGTTGTGTTCAATGTTCGGTCGGTGTAATTAAATTGTTCATAGAGAAACTCCTTTGAAAATAATAATCTAAACAGTTCGCCCCGATGCTGTACATATAAACGCGTTGTATAATTATATATGCCTGCACCATTCACGTTAATTCTTTCAGAAGCGCCGGCAAACCACTTATCCGTAAGTCCAACATCAATGCCGGGTTTGATGTTCCAGCGGGTCTGCTCGGTGATAGAAGCATACAAAGCATTGGTGTTGTACACACCTTCCAGGTACACATTCACTTTGGATTCCTTAAGCACAATGTCCAATCGTGGCGTTAATTGAAATAATGTTTGCTGATATTCTTTATACACAGGAACGCTACCGCTTTGCGCAGTTACGCTGACAGAAAAAAACAGGATGATGTATATACAAAATAACCGCTGCATCTATTCAATTTACTAAATGTGTTTAAATAAGAAAAGACCCGCATAACGGGTCTTTTCTTATTAGAATAAATCTTTCGAAGCTATTCTTTATTCTTTTTATGCTTCAGCACTTTTGCTTTCACATAAAATATAATCTCTTCTGAAATGTTTGTGATGTAATCGCCTACACGTTCTGTTTTACGGATCATGGAGAGCAGGTAAATTCCCTGCATCACTTTTTCGTGATCCTGGTTGCCGCGGATGTATTCTGCAAGCATGTTGTTTGCATTTTTATTGATCTCATCCAGAATTTCATCCTTAGAGAAAACCGTACGAGCCAGTTTCGTATTATCTGTTTCGAATGATTCGCATAATACATTCAGCATTTCCAGTACGATAGCAGTCATTTCCTTGAAACGCATTTTTTCGATCAATACCGGATCAAATGGCTTCTCAGACATCAACAAAAATTTACACAAACCTTCGGCGTTATCACCGATACGCTCCAGGTCCGAAACCATTTTCAATGAGGCAACCACAAAGCGCAGGTCAATCGCAACCGGATTGAACAAGGCTAAAATATGTTCACAACGGCTATCGATTTTTAATTCGCTGCCATTCACTCTTTTTTCATTTTTCAAAACCTCTTTAGCCAGGTCCTGATCAAAGGTATAAAAAGCTGTGATACTCTTCTCCATTTGCTCTTTCACAAGGAGTGTCATATCAATCAGTTCACTTTTTAATTCACCTAATTCTGTTTCTAATAGATTCATATGTGTATTGAATCAATGTTATAAAAATATTTTACGTATATCACAGGAGAAAGATAAGTATCAACCGAACCTTCCTGTAATATAATTCTGTGTGCGTTCTTTTTTCGGGTTCGTGAACAAGGTTCTTGTATCATCATACTCCACCAGTTCTCCCATATAGAAGAACGCTGTTTTATCACTTGTTCTGGAAGCCTGCTGCATGTTGTGCGTAACAATCATGATGGTATAGGAAGCTTTCAGGTTATAAATAAGCTCTTCTATTTTTGATGTTGAAATCGGATCCAGCGCTGAAGCAGGCTCATCCATTAACAGGATTGATGGCTCAACTGCCAGCGCACGTGCAATACACAAACGCTGCTGCTGACCGCCTGATAAAGCCAATGCAGACTTTTTCAATTTATCTTTTACTTCCTCCCAAAGTGCTGCCTGTTTCAGGGACCATTCAACTTTATCGTTGATGTATTCTTTGTTTGAAATTCCGTTTACCCGCAAACCATATGCAACGTTTTCAAAGATTGATTTTGGAAACGGGTTTGGTTTCTGGAATACCATGCCAACAGCCTTACGCAATTCATTTGTATTCACTGATGGAGAATTGATATCAACACCGTCAATCAGAATATTTCCTTTCACCTGGCAATTGTCGATCAGGTCATTCATACGATTCATACAACGTAAAAACGTAGACTTACCACAGCCGGACGGGCCGATCAGTGCCGTAACCGTATTCTTCTTAACACTTAGCGACACGCCCTTCAGGGTATGGTCTAAGCCATAATAAACGTGTACGTCTTGAGCTTCAATTTTCATCTTTTTAAGATTTAGTCTGAACGTCGGTTGCTGCAGGCAACACTCTGATTCCAGACATATGTATGCTAAATTCTTTCTTCCTGATTATTCAAAATGGTATTACCATTTGATTTTTTTCTGCCAGCGGTAACGTAAATATACAGCGGCTCCGTTCATAACAAAGGTTATTGCCAACAGGATAATAATCGCAGCAGCTGCGTTCATCTGAAAATCATGCTGGGGCTTACCGATCCAATAGAAGATCTGTATAGGCAACACCGTAAATGATTCTGTTGGCCAGGTTGGTACAGATGTAATATATGTTGCCGCACCGATCACGATCAAGGGAGCTGTTTCACCGATTGCCCTGGAGATTGCAAGTATGGCACCCGTTACAATACCCGGAATGGATGCCGGCAGGATCTGATACCAGATCGTTTGCCACTTCGTGGCACCTAACGCGAGCGATGCTTCACGAAGATTATAAGGAACTGTTTTTAATGATTCTCTCGTTGCAACGATGATGATCGGCAGGATCAATAAAGAAAGCGTAAGCGCGCCTGTAATTGCTGTATCGCCCAACATCAACGTTCTTGAAAAGATTTCCAGGCCTAATAAACCATAAATGATAGAAGGAATACCGGCAAGGTTTGAAATATTAATCTCTAGTATGTTTGACATTCGGCTTTTGGTATTGTATTCTTCCAGATAAATACCAGCTCCGATCCCGATCGGGAAAGCGATCAGGGTGGTTAAACCCATGATCCAGAGTGTACCGCCCAAAGCCGCATAAATACCGGCTTTGCTGGCTCTTCTGGAAGATGAATCCTGGAAGAATTCCATATTGATTCGTCCGAAGCCGTCTGAAAATACGTCGTACAGTAATACACACAGCACCAGTATGCCAATGCCTGTTGCAAACAACGCGATAAACTTATATGATTTGTCCTGAAATTCGTACCACTTGTTTTTGCGCACATGTTTCTGGCGCATTCTTTTGCCTAGTTTCTTCGCCATAAAACTTATTTATAAACTTGTTGGTAACGTTTTTTCAGCCAAAAACTAATATTGTTGAGCAACAATGTAATTACGAATAAACTCATGCCAACTGCATAAATGGTTTTGTATTCAATGGAGTCATTGGCAACGTCTCCGTTCACTGTCTGAACGATGTAGGTAGTTGCCGTCTGCACCTGATTCAATGGGTTGAACGTAAGTGTTGGTTTGTTACCTGCTGCAATAGCAACGATCATTGTTTCACCAACGGCTCTTGAAAGCGCCAGAATGATTGATACCGCAATACCTGACAGAGCTGCAGGAATAATAACTTTAAAAGCTGTTTGAAATTTTGTAGCACCCATGGCATAAGAGCCTTCTCTTAATGCTCTTGGTACGGCATACAACGCATCTTCACTTAAGGAAGATACCAATGGCAGGATCATGATCCCCATGATGATACCCGGAGCAAGCGCGTTGAAATTGCTCAGTTCAAGGGTCGGGAAAAGACTTTGAATAAATGGTGTTACAAAAGCCAGGGCAAAATATCCGTAAACGATTGTCGGGATAGATGCCAGTATTTCTAAAACCGGTTTTACGATATTACGCACGCGGGATGTTGCGTATTCACTCAAATAAACGGCAATGGTAATTCCCAGCGGCACAGCCACGCACATGGCAATGAATGTTGTTAAAAATGTGCCTGCCAATAGTGGGAGAATCCCGAAGTGTTGCTGGTCTTTAGCAAATGATGGAGACCATTCTGTATCTGTTAAGAAGTCCCATACGGGAACCACCTGAAAAAAACGGGCTGTTTCAAACAACAGAACCGATATAATGCCTACAGTTGTTAAGATTGTTAACAAACTGCAGGCAAATAGGAATGCTTCAATAAATTTTTCGGAACGCTTCATTCAAGAATCAGCAATCAATGCAGAGTAGATTGTAATATTTCTTCTAATTTAACTCCAACAGTAGACTTCAAAGTTAAGAAAAGAGATCCAGTTGTACCAGCCGTGAAACGAGCTTTTACTAATTTATATGCTTCCGGAGATAATGCTACATAACCTGTTTCAGGAACCAATGTTGCTGCGTTGTCAATGTAGAAATTCACATATTTTGTAACTTCCGGTCTTGCAGCCGAAGTTTTGTTTATATAAATCAACAATGGTCTGGATAATGGCTGGTATGTACCGTTTTCAATCGTTTCTTTAGAAGGAGCAATAGCACCTTTACCATTTGCATCATTTTTATCATCCAAAGCAACCAGTTTCAGTTTATCCTGGTTTTCAAAGTAGTACGCATAACCAAAGTAACCCAAAGAATATTTATCGCCGGATACCCCGCTTACCAAACCATTATCATCTTCGCTTGCTGTATAGTCTGTTCTACAGGATCTTGCTTCACCTACAATAGCTTCTGTGAAATAATCAAATGTACCAGACTCTGTGCCGGCACCGTATAAGTTTATTTTTTCATGCGGCCAGCCAGCACGTACCTGATCCCAGTGGGTGATTGTGCCTTTAGCAGCCGGTTCCCAGATTTTCTTTAATTCTTCAACAGTCAGGTGGTCTACCCAGGTATTTTCCTTGCTTACTACCACTGCCAAACCATCGTATGCGATCGGAATTTCAAGGTACTGAATATTGTTTTTTGCGCAATCTGCATCTTCCGTTGCTTTAATCGGTCTGGAAGCTCCTGTAACATCAATCTCATTACGGATGAACTTTTTGAAACCAGCGCCTGTACCGGATGCGTTTGCTGTTATTTTTACAGAAGGGTTTTCAATTTCAAACTCTTCTGAAACCGCTTCAGAAATAGGATAAACTGTAGAAGAACCATCTACTTTGATAGCTGCTTCACTTGCTGTAGAATCTGTACCTTCAGACTTCTGATTTTTGCTGCCGCAAGCAAATAACATGCTGGAAGCAAATACGATAAAGACGATTTTTTTCATTTTATGAATAATAGAATTGGTGATACACGGAACATGAATGTACCTAACCCATAGAACGGGCGCAAGTTAAGTACTATATTTTACTTTAAATATTATTTAATTGTAAAGTTGGTGTTTTAATCGTTGAATGGAGGCCGGAAACGAATAAAACGCCTCATTTTGTTATAGCTAGGTGTTTCTCTTACTGAACAAAACGACTGGTTGAATGCGGGGGATTTGAAATAAGAAATGCTACCAAACTCTGTCTGGTAGCATTTCTTTTTATGTTTTTATTTTTCCGGATGCGGGAATTTCGGTTCGTCCTGAGGCTTCCTTCCGTTTTTCTTAAATAAGGTATGGAATTCATCAAAGATCACATAGATTGTGTAGGCCGTGTTCGCTTCCACGTTTCTCTTTCCATAAGAAACTGTTGGCTGTGTAGGCACCTGATCAATATTATATAAGAAGTTCACCTGGTAAGTGATAC
The DNA here is from genome assembly GCF_051961495.1 of Cytophaga sp. NCBI lineage: Bacteria > Pseudomonadati > Bacteroidota > Cytophagia > Cytophagales > Cytophagaceae > Cytophaga > Cytophaga sp. The sequence goes on from NZ_JBQCDF010000177.1 coordinate 14,643, forward strand.
CTGCTTCCACACGGATCGGATATTGTGTTGGCAATTTCCAGCCAACCAATGCCACCGTTCTGTTCTGGTTCAGCATTTTGTTTACTTCAATGCTCTTACCCATGGCGATGAACAATTCGTTCCATGCATTCAGATAAATTGTGTTTTTCTGCATTTTAGCGCTGTTCAGCAATAACTGAGCGCGGATCTGCCAACGGAATCTTCCCTGGTGGCTGCTGCCGTTCCCAGAACCAATGTTGTTTGGATAGAAGCTGTAGCCCTGGCCTAAATCTTCCATAAAATACGTTGACTGGCTTCTGTTGCCAATGTATCTGAATTCGTATCTGTAACGGTTTGAGAATAATAAACGACCGAGCTGGCTGTTTACTGTTATCTGCGGACAGATCCGGAATTCAGGATAAACAGCTTGCCCCTGATCTTTTCCATCTACTTTGTAAACACTCCCTTCCTGGGGTGGTGTCCATGTGATCCAATAGCCAATAGGGGATAAAGAAAAACGAAGTTTTTTAGGAATTACCCAATAGTGGATCCAGGGTCTTAATACTTGCTGGTATGGGTTTTTGAAAATATTTCCGTGGTTACCACCTTCAATGTAACTGGCATCTGCCATTCTGCGGTATTGATAATCAATCTGATACTGCCATCTCTGCAATGAATCAATAGAACCGTTTATGTTGTATTCTGTCCAGAAAGAATTCCTATGGGTATAGGCTCTCGGGTGGGCCGCAAAATTTTGCGATGGAGTTGTTTGTGCATGGGCGCACAGCATTCCTGCAATAGTCAGTGCTACTGCTACAATAAGTTTTTTCATTTTTAATACGAGCTATTCGGGTGCAAAGCAACACTCCTATTATTACCTCAACATCACTCCAATGTTACCAAATTGTTAAGACGTATCGTATTATGCATGATTCCTTACATAAACAATTCATAGACAATTAATAAGGCGGTAATTTTAAGATAATACAACTTATATACATTTGCCCCTGAATAAAAATTAACCGTTTTTTAATTATGTCATTGATTACTTCAACCGGCCACTTTATAGATCTTCAGCTATTTGCCAACGACATACAGCTTGTCAATATTAAGGTTTACAACATTTTAGGAGAAAAAAAATTATCCCTTTGGGAAGAACTGAAAAAAGGTGAAAACAATCTGGTGATTAATGTTTCGGATCTTGCAAAGGGAACTTACCGGATAACGATTTCTTATCTGAATGAAAAACTGAAAGAAGAGCGTTTTACATTGTACTGATAGGATCATTCATTACAGCCACAAATCTGGATTCATTGGGGAAAACATAATCGTAGTTTGCTCTTTGCAGGTGGGCAATTTCAGATAAATTAAAATACGCGAATACAGGTTCACGCTCCTCTTTCATATAGGTGTATTCTTCCAGCATGGTCATGCCCTTAATTTGATTTTTTGCTTCATCAAATTCATATAAACGGAATGAAGACAGCTTGATGTTGCCATTATAAAGCGTTATGTTCAAAGCAATGTGGGGCCTTTTCATTGTTTGTTTCTTTATAATGTCTTTCAGTTTGTTTTTTATCTCAGCCTGCTGCATACTCATATGTTCTTTTTAATGTTCAATGCCGGGGAAGCTTTTACATCATCAAATGCCGCGTAGCGCGGTTTATAAATGGTTACATCTTTATTAGAAAGACGCGCCATGTTTTCAAACACAAACAATGGATCATCTGCATCTTCAGTTGTGTCGCGGTCTTCATCAAACGCCTGGTTGTAATAGATGAGTTTCCAGTCGCCGTGAATCGTTTCAACCAATGCCGAAAGGGTTTCAACCCAGTCGCCGGAATTCAGGTATTCTACACCATTATATTCTTTGATTGCAGGCTGATGAATGTGCCCGCAGATCACACCATCACATTTTCTCGAACGTGCCAGTTCAGCAAGTTCCATTTCAAAATCAGAAATATAAGATACAGCCGATTTTACTTTCTGCTTCACTACCTGTGACAACGAGTAATAGGGCAATCCGCGCTTAACACGATAGTTGTTGTAATGTTTGTTGATCCACAATAAGAATGTATAGCCTACATCGCCAAGTTTGGCGATCCACTTCAGTTTTGTAGTAACGGTATCAAACACATCCCCGTGCACCACATAATACGATTTACCTGTTGCACCAACATGTATGTACTCTCTATCGATATGAATATTCCCAAAAGAAAGTGGCAAAACAGTATCTAAAAAATCATCGTGATTCCCTCTCAAATAGTATACTTTTGTTTTATGCTGTTCGGTCATTTTAATAACTCTTCTGAAAAAACGTGTATGCGATTTTTTCCATTTTCCGTATTTCTGCAGCTGCCAGCCATCAATAATATCACCGTTTAAAAGTAAGGTGTCACAAGTGTGGTTCTTTAAAAAATTAGACACCTCTTTTGCCTTCGATCCCGAAGTTCCCAGGTGAATATCTGAAAGCACTATTGTTCTGTAGTGAGTTTTCATGATGTGCGTGTTTAGTAAATGTAAATAGAGCCGGCCATCACTTTTTACAAGCCTTACAAAAAAACAACTTTCGTGTAAGTTGGCCATTAGGCTTTTGTTATGATATTGTTACCAAACGCACAGGCGGGTAACAATATCATAATGCTGGGATAACACAGAGTATATACCTTACCTGTATTTTTATACTGTCAACGAAACGATTAATGCTATGTTGAAACTGTCTAAAAAACTCCTCGCGTATTTTCATCAGCTGATTGAAAATTACCTGATCAGCAGATGGGTAGAATTTTATTCTCCCTTTTGTGTGAGACCTTCTGCAACGCTCTAAAAACAAATAATGAAAATATTGTATGCCATACAAGGCACCGGCAACGGCCATTTAAGCCGGTCGATGGATATTGTGCCTATACTCCGGAAGAAAGGTGAAGTTGATGTGTTAGTAAGCGGAGTACAAGGCGATCTGTCGCTGCCCTTCCCGGTAAGATATCAATTCAAAGGCCTGAGTTTTATTTTCGGAAAGTCTGGTGGAGTGGACATGTACAACACCTTTGTAAAATTAAAATCAAAAAGATTATATAACGAAATCAAAGAATTGCCGATAGAAGAATATGATCTGGTAATTAATGATTTTGAACCGGTAAGCGCCTGGGCATGCTATGCAGCCAACAAGCCCTGCATTTCCCTGAGCCACCAGGCAGCTGTTATATCATCCAAATCCCCGAAACCAAGTAAGTTTGATCCGATCGGACAAATGGTGCTGCGTTATTACGCTCCTACCACCGATCAGTTCGGTTTCCATTTTGAACGTTACGGAAAAAATATTTTTACGCCTGTGATCCGCCAGCAGATCCGCTCGGCAGAGATCAGGGATCTCGGTCACTATACCGTGTATCTTCCTGCGTACGACGACGAGCGTATTTTGAAAACCTTGCTACGTTTTGAAAATGTTCAGTGGGAAGTTTTTTCCAAACACAATAAAAAACCAGTGATTGAGAAAAACGTTCGTATCGTACCTATTCAGAATGAATTGTTTGTAAAAAGCATGGCATCATCAACCGGCGTGATTTGCGGCGCTGGTTTTGAAACGCCCGCCGAGGCGTTATTCATGGGTAAGAAATTACTTGTCGTGCCGATGAAAGGCCAATACGAACAGCATTGCAATGCCGCTGCCCTGAAGAAGCTTGGTGTCCCTGTGATCAAAAGTCTGAAAAAGAAACATACGTCAATCATCGAAGCCTGGCTGGCAAGCGATACCCGTATCGAAGTTGATTATCCGGATATAACCGAACGTATCATCGACCAGCTGCTGGCCAAATTCCTTCCTCAGGAAAACGATGGATTTGCGATCGCCAAAAAATGGGAAAAAGAACTTAAATAGGTAATCATGCTTCTTTCTGAATCAGCCCCGGAATTGCATATCAACCAGCAACAGCTGCGCGCTTATAAAAAACAATTGAATGCCGATTTCATCTGGGGCGTGTCAGCTTCTGCCTATCAGACAGAAGGGGCCTACAATACAGATGGCAAGGGGCCTTCCATCTGGGATACCTTTACCAACGAGCAGAAAAATAAAATAAAGGACAGGAAAAACGCGAATATCGCCTGCGATTTTTATTCCCGCTATGAAGATGATCTGTTGCTGATGAAATCGCTCGGAATAAATAATTTCAGGTTTTCCATTTCCTGGCCCCGCGTTATGCCTGCCGGTACAGGAGAAGTCAATGCCGCCGGGCTGGGCTTTTATGATCGCTTGATCGACCGCTGTCTGCATTATGGTATCACACCCTGGGTAACACTTTATCATTGGGATTTACCGCAAGCACTGGAAAACAAAGGCGGCTGGACCAACCGGCAGGTTGTAGGCTGGTTTACCGATTATGTCACTGTATGCGTTAAACATTTTAGCGACCGTGTAAAGCACTGGATGGTGATGAACGAACCGATGGTATTCGTCGGCGCCGGATATTTCCTGGGCCTGCATGCGCCGGGCAAACGTGGCATGAAAAACTTTTTACCTGCCATACACCACGCCGTATTAAGTATGTGTGAAGGCGCGCGCGCTATTAAAGCGATTGATCCGGATGCGGAAGTGGGTACAACCTTTTCCTGCTCGCACATTGAACCTTACCGCAATCTTGAAAAAGATCATGTGGCTGCATTCAAAGTAGACGCGCTACTGAACAGGATGTTCATAGAACCGGTGCTGGGCATGGGCTATCCGGTAGAAACACTCAAGCCTTTACAAAATATCACGCAGTACATCCTGCAAGGCGATGAATATAAAATGAAGTATGATTTTGATTTCATCGGCATTCAGAATTATACGCGCGAGTTTGTAAAACATTCCTGGTTCACACCGTATCTCAATGCCCGGCTGATTTCTGCTCCCAAACGAAAAGTTCCGCATACCTTAATGAATTGGGAAGTATATCCGGAATCCATCTACCAGATGATCAAAAAATTTGATGCGTATCCGGGTATTAAAAAAATTCTGATCACCGAAAACGGCGCTGCATTTGAAGACAAACACCACGATACGCTGATCACCGATCATATGCGTACTACTTATCTGCAGGAGCATATTGAACAGGTACTGCGGGCCAAGCAGGAAGGCGCTAAAGTAGAAGGTTATTTTGTGTGGACATGGACCGATAATTTTGAATGGGCAGAAGGCTATCACCCGCGTTTCGGTTTAATTTATACAGACTTCAATACACAAAAACGAATCATTAAAGAGTCTGGCTTATGGTATGGTGATTTCATCAATCAATAACCGTTTTCTATGCTCTGGCTATTAGCTGATTTCCTTTTATTGCATCTTTACCAATGTTAATAAAGCCCGCTGATTTTTATCAAAATCAGCTTTTTTCGCTTTGAAGTGTATAGTTTTATCTAAAATATAGTTTACCTTCGTAAAGATGTGTTTTAGAATTTAAGGCTATTTCTTTAGGCGCATTTTACCCCTTGTAATGTATTTATTTGCCCACCATTCAGTATTCTTTATAATATGTTGCGATTAGATAAAACTGCAATTCAGACAGATGTTCACAAACTGTTCTATGGTTCGTCATCAGGTAAACTCTGGGAAGGCTCAGAGTGGCTTGAAACAAACGGACTTGGCGGATGGGCCGGCAGTACATTAAGCGGTTGTAATACACGCAGGTACCATGGACTTCTGGTTGCAGCGACCAAACCGCCAACCGAACGTATGGTATTGGTAAATAAACTGGATGAGATCATTGTTCTGAATGATGAATGGCTTCACCTGAATACAAATAAATACAGAGACGCTATTTCCCCGCAGGGTTTTATTCATATTTCTGAATTCAAAAAAGAGTTTTTTCCTGAATTTACCTTTGAAGTCAATGGCATAGTGATCCGAAAGACGGTTGTTATGATGCACGAAGAAAATACAACCGTAGTTATTTACAACGTGCTGCAGGCTCCTTCGGCTTTCACATTTAAATTACTGCCTCTTATTTCAGGAAGGGATTATCATTCGCTGCATAAAGCAAACGATACATTTGACCAGACCTGCACGTTTGAAAACGGTGTATTCAAAACACAACCGTATGCTACTTCTTCTGAAATTTTTATTTCTATCCCAAATGCTTCTTTACGCAAAGATCCGAACTGGTTCTACCATTTTGATTACGCGATCGAGCGCTACAGAGGACTGGAATGCGAAGAGGACCTTTTCAACCACGGGACTTTCTCATTAACAGTAAATGCCGGAGATTCTTTCGGTGTGATTCTTTCAACAACTGACCCGACAGGAAGAAACGCGTTTGACCTGTACGAACAGGAAAGACAACGCCGAGTTTCTCTATTGAACGGCAGAAATCTTAATTCAACCGTTGAACAACTAACATTATCTGCCAACCAGTTTGTGGTGCAGCGATCTGAATCTTTAAAGACCGTGATTGCCGGCTACCACTGGTTTACCGACTGGGGCCGGGACACCATGATCGCATTGCCTGGTTTGTGTTTAACAACCGGCAAGTTTGATGATGCAAGAAGAATTTTAAAAGCTTTTGCTGAAAGCGTGCAGAACGGTATGCTGCCAAACCGCTTTAAAGACGGGGACGAGGCGCCGGAATATAATAACGTTGACGGTACACTTTGGTTCTTTGTAGCCGTATACAGATACCTGCAGACTACACAGGACAGAAATTTTGTATTGAATGAAATACTTCCTGTTTTAAAAGATATTGTTGACTACCATTTCAAAGGCACGCTTTATAATATTAAAGTAGATGAAGATGGCTTGTTATATGCAGGTGAAGCCGGACAGCAGCTCACCTGGATGGATGCAAAGGTTGGCGACTGGGTGGTAACACCACGTATGGGCAAGCCCGTTGAAATACAGGCATTGTGGTACAACACACTGAAAATATTTGCGCACCTGCTGGATGCCAACTATCAATCACAAGATGCTGCATCGATCGAAGAAGCAGCGCATAAAGTGAAAGAAACATTCCTGAATCGTTTCTGGAATCAGGATGGTAATTACCTGTATGATTTGATTGATGAACATAACCAGCCGAATAATTCCATCCGTCCGAACCAGTTGTTTGCAATCAGCTTACCGTTCCAATTGCTTGAAGGCGAAAAAGCGCAGGCGGTTTTCAACTGTGTGGAAGAACACTTGTATACCCCGGTAGGCCTTCGCAGCTTGAGTCCGCATGACCACCACTATTACGGCGTATACCAGGGTGACTGGAAAAGACGTGATGCTTCTTACCACCAGGGTACTGTGTGGAGCTGGCTGTTGGGACCGTATGTAGACGTGATGATGAAAGTAAGCGGCGACCATGCATACCGTTTAAGCCAAACGGTGATTTATAATTTCGCATATCATCTGGAAGAAAGCTGCATCGGCAGTATCTCTGAGATCTTCGACGGTGATGCCCCCCATCATCCGCGCGGCTGTGTGGCACAGGCCTGGGGCGTAGCGGAAGTTTTACGCGTGATTGAAGAATACCATCTGTAAGTTCTACGTTTTACGTAATATGTTTTAAGATAAAAAGGTCCCGCTTCATGAGCGGGACTTTTTTGCTTGTGCAATCACTGTGAACGCATTCACCGTGGTCTGTTTTTACCGTGGTTGGTCTTTCGATCAACTACTTTTACTATGCCTAAGTAAAATCGCCCATGCTATTGTTCGACCCCGCTGGGGTCGATAGCTTTAAAAGCTCGCTTTCTATAAACCTTTGACTCCTCCGGAGTCAGTACGCATTATTCAGTTTCCTTAATTTTTATTCAGCACTCGCTAATTAATATTTTTATTAAAAGAATTTAAGCGGATGATTATTAGAAATGATTCCGAAGGAGTCAAAGGTTTATAGAAGAAGAAGAATAGAACATTCACAACCGACCCCAGTGGGGTCGCACAATATAATAAATGTATCTCCACCGCGGCGGAGCCACAGACCATGAAAAATAAAATTCCGCCTAGAATCAAAACAGATTGAAAAATAAAATTGTATTTTTAGATAACCGTATACCCAATCCTTGTTCCCTTGACCACTCAAAAGCATAAATCCGAAACGCTCTTACTCATAGGCTTTGTATTCAGCATGTTCATGTGGGGTTTAAGCTGGCCTTCTGGTAAAGTAGCGGCTGCTTATGGCGCATCCGTTACCATTGTGCTGATCCGTTACAGTGTTGTATTTATAAGCTTTCTGCCAATCTTCTTTTTCATGAAAGCAAGCATGGTTATTTCCAGGAAAGGATTCCTTCCATTACTTGCTGCAAGTCTATTGCTTTCCCTGTATACATTTTTATTTTTCTATGGATTAAAAAATGGTTTGGCTGGCGCCGGCGGTGTATTGGTAACTACAATGAATCCGATCATGGCATACGGCATCGGCTTGATCCTGAATAAAAAACGTCCGACGCGTAATGAAGCCATTGGTTTATTTATCGGATTGCTTGCAGGAGCTACATTGTTAAAAATCTGGGGAAACCTGAATGAGTTATTTGACTCGGGTAATTTATATTTTCTTTTGGCTGCATTTGTATGGGCAGTCATGAGTCGCATTACTTCAAAAGCTTATAATTACGGATCTTCCATGGGCTTTAGCTTATGGATGTATCTGGCGACGATTCTCATCATGCTTCCGTTGGTTGATTATACAGATCTCAACACAACGCTGCAAACAGCAGATCAATATTTCTGGTGGAACATTATCTTCAGTGCCGTTTTTGCAACCTCTCTTGCTACGACCTATTATTTTTATGCAACCACTACCTTAGGTCCGGAGAAAGCAAGCAGTTTTATTTTTCTGGTACCTGTATCCGCGGCTTTGTCTTCCTGGTTGTTCCTCGGTGAAGTACTGCACCTGCATACCATTATCGGCGGCATATTGGGTATAGCGGCAGTGTATATGATTAACAGGAAAAAGGTGTAGCATGCCAGCACTACTTTTTGATCTATTAAAAACGATTCTTGTTTATACATTGCTTTGTATCGCAACATCTTTAATGGCATCTATCATTATTCAATATTCCAGCTTTGACGAACAAGTTGCTTTCCTTCAATACAAACAAGGCTATCTGCACATCACAAGCTGGAAAATTGCATTCTACATACATGTCTTTACAAGTATTTTTTGTTTGATCGCCGGGTTTACACAATTTCCCCGATCAATACAAAAAGAGTTCCCCCGTGTACATAGATTCATCGGAAAAGTATATGTATTCAATATACTTGTGATCAATTTTCCTGCAGCTCTAATCATGGCATACTATGCGAATGGTATGCTGCCAACCAAAGCTGCATTTTTGATATTGGATTGCCTTTGGTTTTGGTTTACGCTAAAAGCCTTTCTTGATATTAAAAACAAAAATATCAGGAGCCATGAAAACAATATGATCCGCAGTTATGCACTTACATTTTCTGCTATTACACTTCGCACATGGAAACTGATTTTAACTGCGACAACAAGTATTGATCCGGAGTCTCTTTATATGATCAATGCATGGCTTGGGTTTGTACCCAACTTGCTTCTTGCCGAATATTATATCCGACTGAAAAATAAAAAATGATTATCTCCTGCTGAACCCGCCCGTTAATTCAGCCCAGACAAACAATATAATAATACCTATACCAAAAAGGCTCACAAAAAATAGTATAAAAGAAAGCAGCCCGGCAAATTTATTTTTTCCACTATTTAATATCCGGTACGCTTTCCAGGAAATATATAAAGAACTTAATATCGTTACGACAATTCCTATGAAGAAAAGAACAATGATCATATTTACAGGATTAAATTGGATATATTTTAATTTTTATCTTTAAGCAAATTTATGAGTCAACTAATAAAATCCAATGCAATCCATCGGGGAAGCAATGCTGCAAAATAATTCTTCATGGCTACGAATGTATCTGCACAAATTTTTTCATATGCAGCCTGATCGGCGCTTCTAAAATTCCTTTTGAAAGTGTAATGATGTAATCTACCCAATTCATAGTCATGTTTAGTATAAGCACGAATCGTTCTACGTGTAGAAAACAAAGAGGTTGTTATTAGCCTTCGTACATGCGCAATCTTCTCTGTACGGATGTAAGTTCATCCTGCATGGCATGCAACTTATTCAATAAATTAAATACCACATCAATGCCTTCAATATTCACATCCAGGTCGTTATGGAGGCGGATCATTTTTTCAACAGCACGGATCTGATCCTGATGGATATACGCAGCATTTTCAATAATATTTATTTCTACCAAACCGATTTCATTCAGCCCGTTTAAAAAAGCAACCTCTACCTGGTAACAGGTGCAGATGGTTTGTACCGGAATAAAGTTTTCAGTATTCATGCGTTCCTGAGTTTAGAGAGTTCCGTGAATAATTCCTTTTCTTTTTCTGTAAGATTCTTCGGTAGGGTAATGTTGTAGGTGATGTATAAATCGCCAAACTCACCCTCCTTTTTATATACAGGTAATCCCTTGCCTTTCAGTTTAACCTTTGTGCCATTTTGGGTTTCTGCTGCTACTTTTAATTTTGCTTTGCCATCAAATGTATCAACAATCAGCTCGCCGCCCAGTACAGCCTTATACAAATCCAAATCTACTGTCTGGTGCAGATCGTTGTTATCTATTTTGAATTTCGTCGTATTCTGTACAAAGATCTCAATCTGCAGGTCGCCCTTCGGTCCGCCATTGAGTCCATCGCCACCATACCCGGGAATCCGGATGGTTTGTCCGTCTTTGATCCCTGCAGGAATAGTGATCCGGATGTTTTTTCCATTAACGTTCAATTCACGTTTATGTGTATGATATACTTCTTTAATATCCAGATTAAGTTCTGCATACAGGTCAGCCCCTTTAAACTTCACGCTGCTACGCCCGCCGCGTGCGCCACCGCTGCCAAACATCGATTCAAAAAAATCTGAATAATCGCCTTCAAACGGATTACTTCCGGCCGATTGATTCGGCGGACGCTGGTAGCGTTGCTGCCCGGCATTTGCATAGGCATCGCCCTGTTTCCAGTTATCACCATAGGCATCGTATTTCTTCCGGTTTTCCGGGTTACTCAATACTTCGTTTGCTTCATTAACCTCCTTGAATTTCTGTTCAGCGGCTTTATCATTGGGGTTTACGTCCGGGTGATACTTGCGCGCCATTTTGCGATAGGCCTTTTTAATATCTGCTTCAGTAGCATTTTTATCAATACCAAGAATCTTGTAATAATCCATATATGCAATCCGGAATTTTAATGATATATAATTTCAGCATTTTGTTTTATTAAATCAAGTTTACTGGTAGGCAGAATGTTGTTGGTGCCGCCGCGGCGGACCGCATTACATTTTATCCCTAAAAATAAAGATTTCCGCAGGCGGAAATACCTACAACGGCTTCGAATCAAATATCCATAAACAAAAAAGTCCTGATGGTTTCCCACCAGGACTTTTAAAAATGATTTTAATCAACTATTTCATTTTTACCAGACGGATATTTTCCGTTGTATTATCAGTATACTGAATAAATACGGTGTAAATACCATCCAGGAATTCAGAACCGAATTCAATTGTTCCGGTTGAATAATAAAGTTGTTTCACAACGGCGCCATTTGAATTCAGAACCGTTACAGATGATGCCGGCGCTTTTAATGTAACCTTGAATACATCTGCAGAAGGGTTTGGTGCAACAACTGTTTTCACTTCTTCTACTGCATTTGTATTACCCGGACAAACAGAAATATTTTTACAGAACTGTTTGTACCATGGGGCAGCGCTGTAATTTACGCCAACACAAACCTGTCCGGCGGTAAAATAATACCCGTCTGTCAGGATTGCAGAGTATGGCTGGTTAGGAACCTGAATGACAGATTGTACAGAACCATTGTACCACCAGTTATAACCGGTTGCGTTTGTACGGTTGGTTGCGCTCAATACAAATGTTTGAGAAGCACCATTGTTGCCGCAGTTGCTGCCGATAATGTCTTCTGTTGAAGATGGCTGTACAGTGATCGTTACAGAAGCCGTTGTTGCCGCACCTTCATTATCTATAGCTTTAACGTTTATTGTATATGTACCGGATGCAATGTTTTGCCAGTAGAAGCTATATGGCATTGTAGCATCAGATCCTAATAAAGTTGTGCCATTGTAAAACTCCACGTTTGCAATTGTACCATCTGTATCGCTTGCATTCGCAACAATAACAATAGATGCCGGTGCTGTGATGATTGATGTGCTTTTCGGAGCTGTGATCTCAACAACAGGAGGTTGGTTTCCATTAACACCGCCCTGATAATCGAAGCTGATTACATCACCGAGTACAGAAACATTCGTGATACCATAGTAAGCAGGTAAGCCGCCAGGAGTTCCGTCAGCAAGGAAACAGGATGGGTTTGAAAAATCATCGAAACGTGTTCTGCTGTATGTTTCAGAAAATGCCGCTTCGTAAAGACTTCCGTTTACATCATTGGTGCCGTCTGGTCTGAAGATGTATACTTCTTCCGGACCATTGTTTGCGTTTCCAGAAATGTTCGGATTAACTCTGTAAATGATCAAACCTTCCTGTCCGCCTAATGCAGATTCATAGAAACCTTCTTTTTTTCTGTACTCCAGCATCAGGAACTGATCAGTGTTTGGAAGATTGATTCTGTAAGCGGAGTATGGAGCGCGTGATAGCGGAGCAAGGCTATATCTGCCGGGTGTAGTAATCACAGGAGTTGCGCTTGTCCAGTTTGCATAATGCTCCTTCATGTAAACACTCATGTGTCTTGGTGTATTCCAGTCGCCACTAGCCATCAAATCCCAGTCACCAACCGGATCGTGCGGATAGTCTGTATAGTGGTATAAATCCGGCGCCCCAAATGAGTGGAACAATTCGTGACAGATTACACCAACACCCAAAGCTTCAGAGAAGATAATGTTGTAATCCCATGCACGTTTGCCATTGATGGTTGCAGTTTCTGAGAACAATGCCCAACGGTGCGGCCATAGTAAGTCAGACCAGCCTTCGTTGTATCCATTGATCACAAAAACAATGTTATCAATATTACCATCATTGTCACCATCGATCAATAAATTTGCCGGCACCTGATTCTTCACTGCATTTACAGCATTAGCCAACAGTGTATGCTCACGTGTTGTTGCATCCGGGCTTGTATTGTTATAACCATCCGGCGCATCTTTTGTATAGTAGCTGCGCGGGTGTGTATCATGGTATGATACCGGATACGTGCCTGTAGATACCGGATAAAAAGTAGTCACCAGGTCAAGCTGGTTTGTAGATACTTCCTTATAAAAATCCCTTACAGACAATGAACCTATGGCATTAAATTTTGCATTTACATCAGCAAGCGGTACAGCGATTTCTGCCTGATCGCTGAAGCTGATGAAAATTACCAGGTTGTTGTACACTCCTGTTGCCGGGCGTACCGGTGCTGCTGCTGACACGCGGCTGTTCGATAAAGGTGCTGCCCGCTTAGTACGCAATGCTGCCGTCTTCGCCGCGACTTCCGCTTCAGATAAGTTTACGCCCGGCTGCAACCCTACTGATGCAGGATTTACCTGGCCGGCAATAAAAGCAGACGGCGTTAATTTTCCTGCAACCAGTGTCGCATACACATAATAACCAGTTGTGGGATTTTTAATGATGGTGTAATTGTTTGCATCGTGGTACCAGTTGTGGTATTCACTTCCGGTAGCAAGACAATTTAAGGTTGTTCCATCAGGTTGTTTTAATTTTACAGGTACATTTTCCATGTAAGACGCCTGCACCGAAAGCGACAATAAGAGCATGAAAATAAATGAAGCCAGTCCATACCGGACATTCATTGCGGAAAATTTCTTTTTCATAGTTTAAAAGATTAAAGGTTATAAAATTAAACGGTTGTAAAAAGTATAAAATACAAATGCATACAACTGTTGATTGTATATGAACAAAAATATTCATTCCCTTTGGGATAATTTTCCTTAATATGTAAACGGTCGTATTTGAATGATGAATGGTATTGAAAAAATTAGTGACCGGCATGTTTAACATATGTTAAACATGTTGGCACATTTAATAAGTATGTCTTGATCATTTCGCTATGAACAAGCATTGGCAAGGCATATAGAGCATATACAATAAAAGGTTTTCACTGAATGCCTTGCTTCTAATAATCCTTTCAAGGTTATGAAAACCTTGAAGGGATTATTTGTTGAAGAGTTTTTTCTAACAAAATCACAAGCTTAAATTAGTGCACAAAGCATGTATTATACAGAAAACTCTCCAAGGGTTAAAAACCCTTGGAGAGTTAAACAGCGAATAAAAGTTTTTGCTGTAAAAACGTTAAAGAATGTCGCCTACAAAAAACACATATCGTCCCTACGCGCAATACCTCCGGTATTGCGCGTGTTTTATTTTTCATATTCTGCTATATCTATAAATATGTGACCCCGCAGAAGTCAGAGAAAACCCTTTCTGTAATGAGGCCTTAAAGATGTTCTTTGTTTAAGCAGGCTTCTTTTCTCTAACAAAAATTCTCCAGGGGTTTTAACCCTTGGAGAGTTAAATAGCCCACAAAGTGCCCTATACCTTATAAATTTTACAGAATAATCGTCCGGAATGTTAAATTGATTCTTGGAGTAGTAACCTTTTTTGTTTTGGGAAGACAATGTTGCCAGTTGGTTTGGGTTGCACCTTTCATAATCAATAAGCTTCCGTTTTCCAATAATTGCGAAACAGTATCTTTTGACACTTTATGTTTCAATGAAAATTTCCGTTCAGCGCCTAAGCTTAAAGATGCGATGCATGTATTCAGGCCCAGTGATTTTTCATCGTCGCTGTGCCAGGCCATTCCTTCATCTCCGTTATGATAGAGATTCAATAAACATGAATTAAATGTGTCGCCCGAAAGCTCTTCGATAAGTTGCTTCAATTCCAGCAGCTCTTTTGTCCAGGGTAGTGCTTCTTTGGTTGTGTTGGAATAAGTATAAGAAAAATTACTGTTGCCATACCAGGCAACTTTACGTTTGGTTATAATGTGTTTGCCATATATAATAGCTTCGTCATTTTTCCATTCAATGGTTTCAATCAAGGCATTATAATACTGCTCAGCTTTATCATGATTCATTACTTTTCCATAGTAGTGCACAATGCCATCAAACGGGAGCAAGTTGTCAGCAGACAGTAAACAGTGATCAGTTGTCAGTGGACAGTGGTCAGTTTGATTCGCTGTGAATTCTATTTTCTTCTCCATAATTTATATCTCAAACAACTGTCTACTGTTTTACTGTTTACTGTCTTTCGCTGCCTCCCAACCAATAATGGCTGCCTTTCTGGTTGGGCCCCACATATAACCGCCAAAATTTCCGCTTGCCTGTATTACGCGGTGACAAGGAATTAAAAATGCAATGGGATTACTACCGATGGCCGTACCTACAGCCCTCGATGCAGACGGTTTTTGAATCGCTGCGGCAATGCTGCCGTAAGTTGTTAAATTTCCGGAAGGGATTTTCAGCAAGGCATTCCAGACTTTAAGTTGAAAATCGGTTCCTTTCAAATGCAATTTAATTCTGTTTAAATCTTTCTTTTCCTGATTGAAAACTGCCAGCGCCTGTTTCTGATACACATCATTCGTCTGAATAAACGTTGCATTAGGAAAATGCTGTTGCAGATCTGTTAATGACTGTTCCTTTGATTCGATGAATGCCATGTAACAAACTCCTTTTGCTGTTGAAGCAACAAGTACTTCTCCGAAAATGGTTTGTGAAAAATCATAGTGAATACTGAGTGCCTTTCCTCCGTTCTTATATTCACCGGGCGTCATGCCTTCAATGGTAACAAACAGATCGTGCAGTCTGCCGGTGCCGGAAAGCCCGGCAGATTCAGCTACTTCAGACAAGGAAACGTTTGTATTTTTCAGTATTTCCTTGGCGTGTTCGATGCTGATAAACTGCAGGAATTTTTTTGGACTCACGCCGGCCCATTCTGTAAATAAACGTTGGAAATGAAAAGGGCTTACATGAACCTCTCCTGCGATTTCATCCAGTCCGGGCTGATTTTTATAGTTCGCCTGTATGTATTCAATTGCTTCGGCAATACGCTGGTAGTTTACCTGTTCCTGTTCGTTCATAGCATTGATCTTTGCATACAAAAATACGGTGTTCTGATTTATAATAAAATCCGAAACTTGCTATGTTGGATCAACGGCAGCAAAAAAGTTTTAAAAAGATTTTCCGTGCGTAAGACCAATGATCTTTTGTGTCACTCCGGGCATTTTATTCAAGGCTTTTAATACCAAATGTGTTGTATTCTTTTTACCGAAAAGGCTTTGTAAATAATACCCCGCCTGGATACGCAGTTTGAACTGATCATTCCATGCCAGTGCATAGGCATGGATCAAGGCTTCTTTCGAAACGTCTTCCTTAAAAAAGCTGACAAGCAGCTGTGCCAGTATGTTGGAAGCACGCAAACCCATACTCATGCCATTCCCACACAATGGTGTAATGGAACCTGCCGCATCGCCCAGCAGAAAAATTCCGTTTTCATACGTACTTTTTTTATGAAACGTAACATTACTGATCACTATAGGTTCTTCAAACAGGAATTCTGCTTCCGTAAATATTTTTTTTAAGAATGGATTTTTATGTAATACTTTTTCTTCCAGCTTCTTTATATTGTTCCCTGCTAGCTTTAACTGATCGGACGTTGCCAGGTAACACAAGCAATACACACCTGCCTCTACTTTTGAAATGCCGCAGTAGCCTCCTTCAAAATTATGCAGTTCTATTTTATTGTCAGGAAAATTAATTTTGATGTGATATTTCACACCTATATAATTGATGTTCTTCTTCAACTCCTGCGTATTACGGGCAAATGAAGGTGTATATTTTCCGTAGCTGCCGCAAACAATCTGCGCAGCGTACGTTCCCTGTGCGGTTTTAATAAGCGTGATGCGATCCGACTGTTGCTTCACGTCCTCTACCTTACAATTTTCAAGTATTGTTACACCTTTCTGTCTTGCAAGCACGCACAACTCTTTGTCTAAAGTAAAACGACTGATCCCGAAACCACCTGACACCAGCGGTGCATGCAGCATAAATCCTTTTTCAGAACTGATACCCACTTCGTGGATCATTGGCAAGTTCATCTCTGCAAGCGGCAATCCTAATTCAATCAAAAAATTCCAGCTCTCCATGGAAATATATTCGCCACAGACTTTATGAAAAGGATAGGTATTTTTTTCGAACACAATGGTTTTAATACCTGCGTCTGCCAGCTGAATGGCAAGACTCAGTCCGGCAACACCGCCGCCAATAACGGCGCAGGAATAGTTCTCAGGACTTGTTTCCATATACAATGACCTGGTGCCGGAAGGCCCATTTATTTTTTACTGTGTAATATACTGCTCCTGCCTTTGCGAGAATATCCAGCCATTCTCTTTTTTTAAATCCCCGTGCAACCGATAAAGGTGCATCATTTTTAACGAGGTGTGATTTAGAGAACAATCGTGTGAGCAGTTTTATAGAATGATATGCAATGATGTTCCGCTCGAGATCATTGATGACCAGAATGGCTTTATGCTTCAATGCAAATGTAACCAGTTCTATGAGCTGGATTTCATCCAAATGATGGCAGAATAAACACGCATGGATGATATCAACGTGTTCTTCATAATTGTAAAGACATCTGTAATCATCGCAGATATAACGTATCGGCAGCCCTGCGGTATTCTGCTCTGCATATTCAATACATACCGGTTTGATATCAATACCCAGGAGAGAAATATTTTTCCCGGCACGTTTATTCCACTTATAAATATATTTCAGCGCATCACCACCGCCGCAGCCTATATCAACCAGCGTATAATGTTTTTGATCCTGTACAATTGTTTTCAATGCCGACAAGCTGATGTTATACCCGCCCAGTAAAGTGTTAATCGTATCAAGTTCTTTTAAATTACGAAACAAATCCGGTGCAGGCATGTTGTCGCCGTCTAATAATTCTTTTGTATGACTTCTGAATTTAAGCATATACCAGTTTAACGGTTTCAATGCTCAGGCCCGGTCCGAATGCAGCCGTAAAAATTGATTTGCCTTTCTGCATCTGCTTATTATTTTCCAACACCTGCTTCAGTACAAACAATACCGTTGGCGAAGACATATTGCCATATTCGCTTAACACATTATACGATGCGGAGAGTTTATCCCTGCCGAGCCCCAGTGCATCACAAAAACCATCAATGATTTTTTTGCCGCCCGGGTGCACAGCCCAGTAGTCGATGGTGTCGGCCTGCACATGCACATCCTCCAGCATTTTTTTAATATTGCCATTGATCAGGTCCGAAACATACGTTGTAAGATTCATCCTGAAACCGGTTTCGGATAGCTGCCAGGCCATGTCATTATAACC
>NZ_JBQCDF010000178.1:0-24258 GCF_051961495.1 Cytophaga sp.
CTCCAGAACGATCGCTTTATTTTCGCGGATATAATTGATTTGCAACATTTTTGGTCGTATTAACGTATTTTAAGTAACAGAAATGCAAGTTACAAGAAATACGGATTATTAGTAATCTATTTAATTTAATTAAGATTAAAGGTTTTCCTTACTTAAAACTTGACAATGAAGGGAACTTCTCCTATACTTGTAACATCAAAATCGTAAACAGCTACAATTTTCTGCTGCTCGCCTAATTTCAAATACCAATAAGCCATTCTTTTATTGCTTGAATCTCAGGTCTCGCACGCAAACTGTGTACACTACGAAATAAACTCCCCTTTGCACATTAGGATTCAATTACACCGCAAAAACATTTATGTACAACATTGAAGAATTAGATTTAAAGCTATTATCTGAATTAAGAGTAATAGCTGAAAAAATGAATGTTCCCAATTTTAAGAAATTACAAAAAAAAGAACTGGTATATAAAATACTGGATCACCAGGCATTAAACCCAGCCATCGCATCAAGCGTTCGTAAAGAAGTTTCAGCTTCTACTTTTTCAGCACCGGAAACAACAGCAGCATTTTCAGAAGAAGATAACAGCAACCGCAGCAGCATGCGTGCAAAACGTATCAACGTAAAAGCCGCTGAAACTGCAGAAGACAACAACTATATATCAGCACCGGCAGCGGCAGTTCCTGCACCCAAACCAGTTGCATCAACCGGCAGAAGAGAGCGCCAGTCTATTGTACCGGCAGAGGAAGTACCGTTGGAGCGCGCACCAAGAGCGTATTCAGAAGAAAGACCTGCACGCAGCAATTTTGAAGAGCGCCAGCCGCGTTCATATGGTGAAGATCGTGCACCAAGAGAAGAAAGACAATCAGAAGCTCCGGAGCGTCCGATGAGACAAACAGCTTCACAGCAATATTCAGTAAAAGAATTTGATGGCGTTATTGTAAACTCCGGTGTATTGGAAATTATTTCTGAAGGATATGGTTTCTTACGTTCTCCGGATTACAACTTCATGGCCAGCCCTGATGATATCTATGTTTCACCATCTCAGATCAAATTGTTTGGTTTAAAAACAGGTGATACAATTGTTGGTCAGATCCGTCCGCCGAAAGAAGGCGAGAAATATTTCGCTTTATTAAAAGTTGAAACAGTAAACGGAAAAACAACAGAGCAGATCCGTGACCGTATACCGTTTGAATTCTTAACACCGATCTTTCCGCAGGATCGTTTGAACTTATCTACTACGCACAATCAATTGTCTACGCGTATTTTGGACATGTTCGCACCGATTGGTAAAGGCCAGCGTGGTATGATCGTTGCACAGCCGAAAACAGGTAAAACGGTTTTATTAAAAGAAATCGCAAACGCGATTGCTGCTAACCATCCGGAAGTTTACCTGATCATCTTATTGATCGACGAACGTCCGGAAGAAGTTACAGACATTGCCCGCAGCGTTAAAGCAGAAGTAATTTCTTCAACGTTTGATGAGCAGGCAGACCGTCACGTAAAAGTGGCGAGCATGGTGCTTGAAAAAGCAAAACGTATGGTTGAATGCGGTCACGATGTTGTGATCTTATTAGATTCAATCACCCGTTTGGCAAGAGCTTACAACACGGTTGTTCCGTCATCCGGTAAAATACTTTCAGGTGGTGTGGATGCAAACGCATTACACAAACCGAAAAAATTCTTTGGTGCTGCGCGTAATGTAGAGAACGGCGGTTCACTTACAATCATCGCAACGGCATTGATCGAAACAGGTTCTAAAATGGATGAGGTTATCTTTGAAGAATTCAAAGGAACCGGTAACATGGAACTTCAGTTGGATCGTAAGCTGGCGAACAAACGCGTTTACCCTGCGATTGATGTACCGGCTTCCGGTACGCGCCGCGAAGACCTGTTGATCGATAAAGACGCTCTTTCCCGTATCTGGATTCTGCGTAAATACATGTCTGACATGAACTCGATCGAAGCGATGGACTTCCTGATCGACAGAATGTCTAAAACAAAAAATAACGATGAGTTTTTGATTTCCATGAATGGATAATTAAATCTCTTCTTAAATAACTTGAAATGCCTCGTTAATAGCGAGGCATTTTTGTTTGCTAAGTGCCTGACATCCGCGCCAGCGGAGCCGGGACGTTTTTGTTTTGCCCAAGTGGTTGGTAGTTTACGCAAATGAAGATACAATGATATCGTTTTATGCACTTGCGTAAACGTACCGAACCACGGCATATTTCCAGTCGACTGAAAATATGCCGTGGTTCGGTACGTTTAAGTGGCTCAACAATCAAAATAACCACAAGAAATTGTTTCACTTAAACTACCAACCACTTGTACCCACCTGCAGTTTTTTTATGCCCTTGAAAGCCGGTATTTTTTGATTTAAAATAGTACCTTTATCAGTCGGATTTTGATTAAATAGAATTTTACCGTCTATGATTAGTATTGTTGTTTCTGCTTACAACGAAGAAGAAGTTCTTCCGCTCTTTTATAAAGAATTGAAGAATGAATTAAATGCTTTGGAAGAAGAGGTAGAAATTGTTTTTGTAAACGATGGAAGCGTAGACAAGACGATCAATATACTCACCTCCATTGCGGCGAATGACCCAATGGTTAAGGTTGTGAATTTTTCAAGAAATTTCGGCCATGAAGCAGCCATGCTGGCTGGCTTAAATCATGCCGCAGGCGAAGCCATTATCTGCATGGATGCAGACTTGCAACATCCGCCGGCAGAAATTAAAAACATGGTGACTGCCTACAAAGCAGGCGCACAGGTAGTATTGATGGTGCGTGATGAAAGAAAAGACTACAGTTTTATAAAACAAGGCATCACAACCATGTTTTATAAATTCCTGAATAAGTTTTCAGAATACCAGTTTGAAGCAAATGTGTCAGACTTTTTTCTGGTCTCTTCAAAAGTATCAGGTGTGGTCTGCAAGGAGTTTCCTGAATTGAATAAATTCCTGCGGGGTATTATCCAGAACATCGGTTTCGAAAAGAAACGCCTGCATTATATTGCCCCGGCACGTGCCGCAGGGCAGAGCAAATACAGTTTGTATAAACTCATGCTGTTTTCTTTTTCAGCCATTACCACAACCTCACTCGCACCGTTGAGGCTTGGGATCTTTGCCGGCCTCATGTTTGGCGGTTTCGCGACATTGCTGGCCATATATTCTGTATTCATGAAATTCTTTTCCCAGCCATTTTCAGGCTATACAACGATCATTGTATTCTTAAGTTTTTCATTTTCGATTCTGTTTTTCGTGATCGGCATCATCGGCGAATACATTGCGAATGTGTTTAAAGAGGTAAAATCCAGACCGGCGTATATTGTTTCAGAAGTGATCAGCTATAAAAAAGAAGACTCAGCACAATGATGCAGTTTATAAAAAAATATTCTTTGATCTTAACGATCGCATTCTCAACATCGCTGATCTTTCTTTTTTATTCATTCGTTTTTAAAAATCCTGAACGCCTGTTTTTTGCAGACACAGGCGGTGATGGAGCAAAAGAATATTTTTCATCCATCTATCATATTAAATACGATACATCTTATTTTTTCTGTACATCCATGAATTATCCGTATGGTGAAGAACTGAAATTCTTTGGTATACAATCATTGCCGGTTAACGCAATCAAGTTTATTCATGAACATACAGGCCTGCTGAATGAGTTCTCTGTAGTGGCATACATCAATTTATCCATCATTTTATCTTTATTGGTTTCAGCTGTTTTTATTCATCTGATTCTGAAAAAACTGGAATTACCCTGGTGGATGATTGTATTGTTTGCTACACCAATCGCTTTCCTAACTCCGCAGCTGGATAGGTTTAGCGGCCATTACCCACTGGCTATAAATTGTTTTATTCCTATAAGCATGTATCTGCTGATGGTCTTCCATGAAAGAAGAACCATCCGCCTAAGTTTATTGATAGGTGTGTTTCACTTGTACGTATATGAAGTGCACGGATATTTCTTTTTCATGACAGCAACATTGCCGGCAATATATTTTATATATATGTTCTTTAAAGACCGGCTGCGGACAATTGAGAACGGCCTGCATTTTTTCATACAGATTATTCTGCCATTTGTTGTTATCGTCCTGCTTGATATTGTATCGTCGGGCATTAAAGACCGCACAGCATATCCCTGGGGGCATATGGAATACCTGGCAAAACCCGAATCTATTTTTTTGCCGATCTCAAGACCGTATTTTGACGACCTAGCACGTGCGCTTTTTAAGAGCACCGATTACATGTCCATCGAAGGAAGAGCGTTTGTAGGTTACGCAGCGTTACTGGTGATTCTGTCGGTCCTTTTCAGGCTGGTTATATGCAGAGATACAAAACCTTTTACTTCACCTACAGAGAATACACCATTTAATGTGGTATTGCTTGCTTCTGTTCTGTTATTATTGTTTTCAATGGGCTTTCCATTCATCCTCGAGCTGCAGAACCTGGTCCAATATTCCGGCCCGGTCAAACAGTTAAGGGCACTGGGCAGATTCTCCTGGCCGTTTTATTATGCATTAAATATTTTCACCGTTTATTATATATATTATTATTTCAAAACAAAGACTACTGCAGTCATTACTGCCTGTCTGGTTGTTATTCTGGCTGCAGAGGTGATCTATACAAATGGCAGGCAGAAAGAAGAACTGAATAACCGCTGGTCAGATTTAACCTCTTCTGAATACTCAAATAACATTCAGGCTCTTTCGAGGGTGGTTGATGCAAAGCATTATGCAGCCATCCTTCCGTTGCCTTTTTTTAACGTTGGCTCTGAAAATATAAATATAGATGTACGTTGTGAAGGTATCAGTAAAGCATATGCAATGTCTTTGCGTACCGGTCTTCCGCTGATCAGTACTATGTCGAGCCGGCTTTCATTCCGCCAGGCATATGAAATGCAGAAAATATATTTCGAGCCTTATAGAAAAAATAATATCTGGGAACAGATTAAGAACAAGTCAAACAAGCCGGTTTTGCTTATGGTTGAAGACTGCAGCCTGCTATCTGCCGGCGAGCAGGCGCTTATCACCTGCGCCCGGAAAATTGCCCGTGAAGGAACAACAACGTTATATATACTGGACACAGATTGCGGGGATAAGATTGCCGGAAGATTATATGAAGAAAAGATCATAGGCGTAGATACGCTGGCGCTCGCGCCGCTGCATGCAGAGCAGCTTTCTAATGGTTTTTACTACAATGACTTTAAAGCGCCGGGCCGCTTCGGTTATCTGGGTGCAGGTGTTTTTAGTGCAAAAATCAGCAAACGTTTTGTTATAGATACCATAACTGTTCCAAAAACCTGCGAAGGCAAATACATTTTATCTTTCTGGTACTCGGATATTTATTTTGATGTATTACCCAGAACAGACTTATTGGTTGACGGAGTTTCTGAAGCAGAGGCAGAGCACGAAATCGTGAAGTGCGAATTATCCAAACGTGTTAAAATCATTGACGGTCATTGGGCTTTGTATGAAGACACCATTTATATTCCGCAAGGCATACAAAAAATTATTTTATACGGTATTAACAAAGAAATCTCAAAAGGCATCATACAGATTGATGATATACTTCTGCGGCCTGCCGCTCAGCAGGTCTTATTCAGCGATCCGCAAGGAGTCATTATCAATAACCGCAGGTATCTAAAGAACATACAGAATCATTGATTTCAAAAAACCACTGCCATAAGTATACCCTATGAAACTTTGCATTGCCGAAAAGCCCAGTGTTGCCAAAGATATCGCCGAAGTACTCGGCGCTAAGAAGCGCAATGACGGATACTATGAAGGCAATGGGTATCAGGTCACCTGGACCTTCGGACATTTTTGTACACTGAAAGAGCCACATGATTATCTGGACCGCTGGAAGATGTGGCGGCTGGAAGATCTGCCCATGATTCCGCAGAGTTTTGGCATTAAGCTGATTGACAATTCCGGTGTTAAAAAACAATTCAAGGTAATCGAAAAACTGATCCACAGCTGCAGCGAAGTGATTAACTGCGGTGATGCCGGCCAGGAAGGAGAGCTGATTCAGCGTTGGGTATTACTGAAAGCAAAATGCCAGGCACCGGTAAAACGTTTGTGGATCTCTTCGCTCACAACAGAAGCTATTAAAGAAGGTTTTCAGAAATTAAAAGCAGCCGATCAGTACAACAACCTCTATGCAGCCGGCAGCGCCCGCGCCATCGGTGACTGGCTGCTGGGCATGAATGCGACGCGCCTGTTCACCAAAAAATTCGGGCAGGGGAAAATGGTTTTGTCTATCGGGCGCGTACAAACACCTACACTCGCGATGATTGTGGCGCGACAAAAAGAAATTGATGCCTTTGTTTCAGAAGAATACTGGGAACTGAAAACCATATACCGCGAAACAGAATTCACAGCTGCCATTGAGCGATTAAAGTCACTTGACAAAGCAAACAAAGGGCTGGAATATTTAAAGCAGCATCCGTTTGTTGTTACCGCTTTTGAAATCAAAGAAGGCAAGGAAGGTAATCCGAAACTATTTGATTTAACACTGCTGCAGGTTGAAGCAAATAAACGGTTTGGTTATTCAGCCGAAGATACTTTAAAATATGTACAAAGCCTGTACGAGAAAAAGTTTGTTACCTATCCGCGCGTTGATACCACGTATCTTTCAGAAGATCTGTATCCGAAAGTAAAAGGCATTTTAGAAGACCTCACAATTTACAGAAATTTAACGGCACCGGTATTGGCCAAACCCATTCCGAAATCCAAAGCAGTTTTCGACGACAAAAAAGTTACCGACCACCACGCTATTATTCCTACGGGTGTTTCACCTTCACCGGGTTTACATGTAGAAGAGAAGCGGATCTATGATCTGATTGCAAGAAGATTCATTGCTGCATTCTACCCGGAATGTAAAGTATCTAATACAACCGTACTGGGTACTGTAGGTCAGGTGGAATTTAAAGCTACGGGCAAGCAGATCATAGAAGCTGGCTGGAAGGAAGTATATGCCAACGATAAAACGGAAAAAAAAGAAGAAGGTGATGAAGAAAAAATAATGCCGGTTTTCACAGTTGGTGAAAGTGGTCCGCATGCACCGCTGATTCACCAGGGTAAAACAACGCCGCCCAAAGCTTATACCGAAGCGAGTTTGCTGCGTGCCATGGAGACAGCAGGCAAGCAGGTTGAAGACGAAGAGATGCGCGAATTGCTGAAAGATAATGGCATCGGCCGGCCATCAACAAGGGCCAATATTATTGAAACACTCTTCAGACGAAAATACATTGAACGTAGGAAGAAAAATATTTTTGCTACACAGACTGGTATTGACCTTATTGATTGTATACAATACGAATTGCTGAAAAGTGCGGAGCTAACCGGCAACTGGGAACGCAAGCTACGGATGATTGAGAAAGGCGAATATCAGCTCGACACGTTCAAGCAGGAACTGATTGACATGGTAACGGATATTACCAGAGAAGTTAAAAGTAATTCCTTCAAGGCTATTTATGTCGCGCCGGAAAAATCGAAAGGGCCGGCGAAATCAAAAGATGCAGCTTCAAAAGAAAGCAAACCCAAAGAAGCAAAAGAGAAAAAGCCAAAAGAAGACATTGCGATTGATACCTTGAAATGTCCGAAGTGCAAAGAGTATTTATTGAAGCAAGGAAACACAGCGTATGGCTGTTCGAATTTTAATCAGTGCGGATTTAAAATTCCGTTTGTAATATTGGGAAAGAAACTCAGCGACAAAAACATTTTTGATTTGTTAAGCAAAGGCAAGACAGCTAAACTTAAAGGTTTTACCATGCCCGGCACCGAAAAAGAAGTTGAAGGCAAACTCGTGATGGATGGTAGCTTTAATGTTGGGTTGGAGTAAAAATTTGCAAAATATAGTTAAATAAAACCCTCAAATTTTTCAATATAAGTCAAAAATATAAAAATATTTTTATATTTTTGACTTATAAACACATTTCAATCCATGAAAAAATCCTTAAGCTTATTAGCGTACGCAATTATTGTATTTGTAACGATCAGTTCGTGTTCAAAGAAGAAAGATGATCCGGCACCTTCCAATTCCAACACAAATACAAACAACTCAACAAGTAAATATTATTTCAAAGGTACTTTTGGTGGTGCTGCCTACAATCAGGCAAGTGCTGCAAGTACAACTGCCTACAATAATGGAATAGGCGCCAGCTCGGTAGGTAATTATGTTGATTATGCCAACAGTGATGCGTATGTATATGAGTTCTATGAAGGTTCATTTTGGACCAAGTTCAGCTACCAGAATAACCAGTTTACTGAGATCGACGGGCTTGTAATAGAAGTTCATAAATCGTTCAGTTACATTGGTGAAGATTATCCTTCAGAGCAGGACATTAAGAACATTTATGCTGCAGGTACCTATACAAACTTTTCAACAGCAGCAAATTCTGGGAGTTATCCGACTACCCAGGGTTGGGATATAGAATTGACAGATGATAATGGGAAAGTATGGTCGTCTTACAAAGGTACTGCCGATCAAACAGGCAGCTATATCAAAATTGATTCACAGAAGGATGTATATGAAACAGGAGCAAGATTCCTTTCTGCAAAAGGTTCTGTGTCCTGCAAACTATATGATGATAGTGGAAATGTAAAAGTGTTGGAAGGCACGTTTAACCAGCTGTTTTCTGATTATTCAGTAGATTAATTAACAACAGTATTCATAAATAAAAAAGAACGCTTCAAGCAAAGCGTTCTTTTTTATTTATAGATCCACAACAAGGTAGGTTTCGTTTTTTTCTTTAACAATGCATCCAGGTTTGTCATCATGCCGTCGGAAACTACCGGACAGCCAAGACTCCAGCCCATCGACAAATGAAAGGGATAAATTTCCGTTTCAGAAACAGGTGTATATGAATGCAAAACCACAATGCGGTTATAGGCATTTGAATTGGTAGATTCCAAACCGTGTAATTTGTAATGCACATGAATGCCCCATTGGCTGTAAGAACGGATGCCAACTTTATATTTTCCAAGAGAGGTACAATAACTTCCACTTTCATTACTAAACACAGGTGTTGAACCCGTACTGCCTTTGCCCATGCCGTGGCAGCACAAACCTTCATATAAGATTTTCTTATCGGCAAAATCCCAGACAAAAAAGCGATTCTTGCCGGAGTGTATACTCATGTCAACAAAGAAAGCCGTAGCAGTATCATAGCCATTCTTTTTACAGAATTTAAATGCTTCAGCAATTTTGGCGCTGTCTATTTTTTCATAGACAGAAGTTTTTTTGCTGCTGGAACAGGTTGACAGCAATAAAAAACAGAGAGGAATAAAAAGACGTAGCATGAACAGATGAGTTGTGTGAGTGAAACGGAATATTGATTTGTATTCATGCATAATGCGAAATAAAGGAAAAGATACAGTTCCAGGAAAATTTTTATTCGCTTCTATCCGCATACATTGCAGTTAAATTTCCATGCTTATTCGCTGAAATAATCATATAAAATCCATATTAAGGCCAATATATAATGTTGAATGACTAAAAATCATGTGTGTTTTTTCATTTATAGGTTAAAAATCACCCTTATTTTCAATTTTTATATACATTTTCTTTTTAATCACTGAATATTTTAACAGCTTTGCCCCCGAATATATTTAACCGGTATATTCATAACCCTTTATTTTACAATCTTAATCAAATGAACGAAATGACTGAGCTTGCTGCACAGCAAGTTGAGCTCACCCATGCCATAGATACGGTTTGGGTAGCTATTTGTGCCGCGCTGATCTTTCAGATGGAAGGCGGCTTCGCCTTACTGGAATCTGGATTTGTGCGATCTAAAAACTCCATTAGCATTATTGCCAAAGTGATGATCGACATTATGTTCGGCGGTATTGCATTTTATGCCATTGGTTTTGGAATTGCCTATGGCACATCAAACGGCTGGTGGGCCTTTGATATGGGAATTCCTGAAGGCGACATGGGATTAGGCCTCACCGTGTCAAACAAATTATTCTGGTTTATACAAATGGGCTTCGCGATTGCCGCAATCTCTATTGTATCGGGTGCAGTAGCAGAACGGATGAAGATCTGGGCATATGCTTTCTTTGTGTTGTTCTTTTGTGCTGTCATGTATCCGTTGGCAGCAAACTGGGTATGGAACCCGAATGGCTGGCTGATGCAGTTAGGCTTCAATGATTTTGCAGGCTCAGCTGCTGTACATGCTATGGGCGGCTTTGCCGGTCTGGCAGCTGCAATCGTACTTGGTCCACGGATCGGCAAGTACAATGCAGACGGTTCCATCAACCCCATCCCTGGTCACAACTTAACGTTGTCGGCGGTAGGTGCATTCATCCTTTGGTTTGGTTGGTTCGGCTTCAACCCGGGTTCAACATTAGGCGCAGTAGGTAAGTGGGAACTGATTGGCAGCGTAGCAACCAACACATTCCTTTCTTCTGCCATGGGCGGTATTTCTACCATGGTGTACACATTCCTGCGTTACAAACGCATTGATATTACGATGGTAATTAACGGCGTGCTTGCAGGTCTGGTAGCGATCACCGCAGGTTGTAATGTGGTGAGCGCAAACTCCGCGATCATCATTGGTCTGTGCGCAGGTATCCTGATTGATGTGGCCGTTGTAGCAATTGATAAAATGAAAATTGATGATCCCGTGGGTGCTGTCGCGGTACACGGTGTGAATGGTTTCTTCGGTACTGTAGCTGTAGGCTTGTTTGCTACAAAGGGCGGCTTGTTCACGACAGGTGATGCACATTTGTTGGGCGTGCAGACATTAGGTGTTACGGTGATTGCAGTATGTTCTTTTGCGGCAACGTATATCGCGTTTATTGTGCTGAAGAAAACAGCCGGCATCCGTTTGGGTGAGCGCGAAGAGCTTGCAGGTACTGACGCCGTGGAATTTGGTATTGAAGCATACACAACTATCGAATAAAAGACTTTCAGCATGAAAAAGATAGAAGCAATTGTAAAGCCTTCAAAGCTGAAGGCAATACAGGCAGGTTTAATAAAAGTAGGTATTCCATGTATGACCGTTGTACCTGTGAAGGGTGTTGGTCTGCAGCAGGGCTTCCCGGAAATTTATCGTGGAACAGAGAAGTCCATTGTATTATTATCGAAGGTTATGATCATCTGTGTGGTAAGCGATGAGAACCTGGAAAAATGTATTGATGTAATTCTTGAAACAGGTTCTGAAGGTAAAGTAGGAGACGGGAAGATTTTTGTGTATGATGTACTCGATGCGATCCGTATGCGTACGAGAACACGTGGTGATGACGCAATCAGATAGTTAGTGGTTAGTTGTCAGTAGACAGAAATAAATTCAGTGCATATTTCATTACCAAAGCCATCGCTTTTTAGCGATGGCTTTGGTGTTTTTGACGGATCAGCCCTGGTATCCGATGAGGGTATATATAAACTCCCCAACAACGAAAGACATAAGCGTGGAAATTATAGTGGCGATAAGAACGGCGGTATTTGCTTTTGACTGTTTGGTTATTAATCGTACAATGCCATAACATATAAGGGCAATACCTATTATAAAAATTCCAAAAGTTACTTTAAAATAAATCAATTGCAGCGCCCAGAAAATTCCGCCCAATAAACTTGCTAATGCCACACCGAAAAAACATCCCATGATTGTTCTGGAAGTAATTGCTTTATCAGCTTTTTCTTTTTCAAGTTTTGATACTACCTCTTCAATGATGTCTGCTACTTCAGTATAATTTAATACGTCAGATTTTAGTCGGTCCTTAATAAAAATTTTATCAGGGTTTTCAAGATACAGTTTGATCGCCTGTCTTTTTATCCAATATCGTTCAGCACTTTCTTCTTCAGCTCTTTTTTTGCCGGCAAGAAATTTTTCCAAACCACCCTTTTCCTCAATCACAATTTCCAATGCTTCTTTAGCCAGATCAGAATACGTGTCAATATTTTTATATACGTCAAATAATTCTTCATCAGTGAAGGACGTATACCGCTGTATCAATTCATCTTTTGTTACCATTTGATTTAATCTTTTGTTATCAATTTCTTTTTACACCATGGCCTGTGACATACAGACCATGGGACTTTTTCTCGAGTCAGTCTTAGCGAAGCGGTGTCCGCCGCGGCGGAGGTGTGTTTTATTTCGTAGTCTTTGACTGCATATTCATTATTTAAGCCAGCTGATCTAACACCTCTTATGCTGCCGTTATTGATGTTCCTGCTAGTACAGAGAATAATAATGGGGGTTCTAAAATTAATGCGGGTCATCAACAATAGTTGAGTACTCAACTCTTACCTCAACCGCTCCAGGGCCTCTTCCACTGACCCGACAAAATTGATCTGCTTATTCTTATTACTTTCAAAAACAAAATCCCGGAAGCTTTTGCTTTGGTAAGCATCGAAGTTGCCGACGATGGCAAGCCACATGCGGTAGTTAGAAAACTTCTGCAGAACCTCTCCCGCGATTCCGGTCTTCAGATCAAAGAATGCCGAAGTAATATTTTTTTCATGCAGGATAATGGAATCATAGTTTTGGTAATACAGATCTGCCATCAGATTCAACGCGTCATCAATCTTTGAAATGATAATTTCATCAGAAGTGACTTCCGCGATTTTTATGTTGGCAAGATGGTGTGTTTTGATTTGCATTTGATCTTTACACTATTTCTTTCAAAAAAAGAACGGCTCTGACTCTACATCAAAACCGTTCTTTTTAAAACTTATTACTTAAAACATAGAACCTTAAACCTACCTGTCATACATCTTTTCAATCTTTGCATGGCAGTTCTGCATGATGATCTTACGTTTCAGTTTCAGGGTCGGCGTCATTTCACCACTCTCTATTGTAAATGGTTTTGGCATTAAGATGAATTTCTTTATACGCTCGTACTGCGCGAAATTTTCATTCATCTCATCAAATTCTTTCTGGAATTTTTCGATCACCTGCGGATTGGAAACCATCTCTTCATTGGTGGTGTACGGTATGCCCTTGATCTCGCACCAGCTCTTTACATCAGCAAAAGAAGGAACCACAATTGCTGAAGGGAATTTCTCACCTTCACCAATCACCATGATCTGCTCAATGTAGCGCGATTCTTTAAATTTATTTTCAACCAACTGCGGCGCAATGTATTTACCGCCGGAGGTTTTAAACATTTCCTTTTTACGGTCGGTGATCTTTAAGTATTTATTCTCAACAAACTGTCCTATATCTCCCGTATGGAACCAGCCTTCGCTGTCGACAGCTTCAGCCGTTAAATCCGGACGCTTATAATAACCTTTCATGATGTGTGGTCCGCGTGTCAGGATCTCACCATCTTCTGCGATCTTCACTTCTACGCCCGGCAGCAATGGTCCAACGGTGCTGATCCGGTTCTCATCCGGATTGAATCGGTTCACGGCAATTACCGGTGAAGTTTCGGTCAGGCCGTAGCCTTCCATAACCGGAATCCGCGCCGCCCAGAATACCCGCGCCAGTCGTGGTTGCAAAGCCGCACCACCCGATACAATTGTAATAACATTGCCGCCTAAAGCTTCACGCCATTTGCTGAAGATGAGTTTATTGGCAAGCTTTAATTGAATGTTGTAGAAGAAGCCCTGGTTTTTTTGCAGGTCGTATTTCAAGCCAAGCTCAAGTGCCCAGTAAAAAAGAAATTTTTTAATACCAGTAAGTTCAGCGCCTTTTGCAACAATCTTATCATATACTTTTTCAAGCAAACGTGGCACTGTTACAAACATCTGCGGTTTCACTTCTTTCAGGTTTTCACCAACGGTATCTGTACTTTCGGCATAGTAAATAGAAACCCCTTGCGACAAGTACAGGTAACACAGCATCCGCTCATACACGTGGCACAAAGGCAGGAAGCTGAGCGCGCGGTGCCTGTGGTCAACCGGCATTAGCGGAATCGCAGCCAGCACGTTGCTTAATATGTTGTTATGCGTTAACATAACGCCTTTAGGTTTGCCGGTTGTACCGGAAGTATATATTAATGTCAGCAGGTCGCTGTTCAATACATTGGCTTTATAAGAATCCAGCATGGAAGCAGATTCACCAGCTGCAAGCGCGGTAATCTCTTTCCAGTTTTTTGCACCTTTTACATCCTGCAAGGTATATACTGCCGGAGTTGATGTGGAACCCTGCGCAGCTTCGCAGGCTTTGGTATATAAAGCTTCGTCGTAAGCGAAAACCATTTTAACTCCGGCATCATCAAATATATAGCGGTAATCCTCAACGGTCAGTGTCGGATAGATGGGCACGCTTACCGCACCAATCTGTTGCAACCCCAGGTCAATGAAGTTCCACTCCGGACGGTTCGGAGAAATGATCGCAACCTTATCATCCTTTTTCAAACCGGATTTAATAAATCCGATGCTTACCTGATCAATAATTTCCTGTACACGCGCAGAAGAATAAGTAATCCAGGTACCATTCTCCTTGGTTGCCAGAGCATCATCTTTTGGGTATCTGGCAATTTGTTGCGGAATTAAATCGAAGAGACGAGTTGCGGTCATGTAAGTTTCGGATTAGATAATTAACAGTTAATGTATATACGATAATCTGAATTAAAAAGATATAGAACAAAAAAGTGAGTAAAAACTAAACTGAAGTAGTATTTTTGAAGATTATCGTAAAAAAATAAGATGGCACCTATTACTATTTTCGGCATTAAGAATTGTGATACCATGCAAAAGGCATTCCGCTGGCTGGATGAACATAATATCGCGTACGAATTTCATGATTATAAAAAAGCAGGGATTGAGGAATCTGAAGTCAAAAAGTGGTTATCGGATTTAAGCATGGAAGACATCATTAATAAAAAAGGTACAACCTGGAAAAAGTGCACGGATGTTGAAAAGGAATCTGTTTCCAATCAGAAAAATGCCATAGAACTTATTATAAAAAACCCTTCACTGGTTAAGCGTCCACTGGTCCAAAGAGGTGATACTCATTTGATTGGTTTTAAAGAATCAGATTGGGAGATATTTTTTAACATTCGTTAACCTATTTACTTGAAATATTTATATTTTTTATTGGTTACAGTCAAACTTTATTCGGTCATGTACGTTTATGTAAGAAATCGAATAATTTTGTATGGAATCTCAAATTACAGCAGACATAATATATAGCCTTTTCCTGAAATTGAAGGAACAGGGATTAGATGATGCTGAAATTAAAAAAGCCTTGGTTCAGAAGGTTTTAAAAGAACAAAATCTGTTGCAAACGCTGCAAAAGGAATTGCTTTTTGTTCAAAAGGCGAATAAAGTACGGTTGAAAAAGAGATCTATTTTTTATACGTTTTTCAGCGCATTTGCTATTTTCCTTGTTTTGTACCCGTTTTTATCTGAAAAAGTAGCAAACATTGCTTTTTTAACTTTGGCTTTTGTATTTACAGGTTTTCTGATCGTAAAATTACGCTCCCTTTATTTGTAATTCCTGCTGTTTAACGGGACATTTTCTGTTCAATTTCCTGTTGCATAATTTTTATATAGAACAGCAATATTTTATTATGAAAGCATAACAAAATATTGAATTTTTCCGTAAGATACAGTATGAAACCTAAAGAGACCGTTTGCTTCAACATTAAATATTCATGGCATGCTATTTCCAGAATGTATAATGAACGTGCGTCGAAATACGGCACTACCGCTGCCGTTGGTTTTATTTTATTAAACATTGACCCGGAAAAAGGAACGGCTGCTACGCAGATTGGTCCTGCTTTGGGAATGGAAGCGACAAGCCTTTCACGTGTATTTAACAGCATGGAAAAAGAAGGTTTGATTGAGCGCAGAAATGACAGCAGTGATAAAAGAAAAGTCACCATTGTGCTGACTAAACTTGGCAAGGAGAAAAGAAAAATAGCTAAAGAGTTTGTGTTGGATTTCAACAACCGGATCCGGAACCAGATTCCTGAATCAAAGCTGAATACGTTCTTCGACGTGTTGCACGAAATCCAATCGATTATAGAAAATAAAAATACATCGCTAACCTAATAACCTTCATTTAAAATAATGAGCCATCGAAAAATCCGCAAAGTTGCAGTATTAGGTTCCGGCGTAATGGGGTCTCGCATTGCATGTCATTTTGCAAACATCGGTCTGGAAGTATTGCTTCTGGATATCGTACCGAAAGAACCGAATGATGCTGAAAAAGCAAAAGGTTTGACACTTGAGAGTAAAGCTGTTCGCAATCGCATTGTGAACGATGCTTTGCAGGCTTCTTTAAAATCGAATCCTGCACCGTTGTACGACGCTGCGTTCGCATCACGCATCGCTACAGGTAATTTTGAAGACAACATGAAAGACATTGCTTCTTTCGACTGGGTCGTGGAAGCAGTTGTTTAAAATTTAGATATTAAGAAAAAGGTTTACGAACAGGTTGAATCTTTCCGTAAGCCTGGCACGCTCATTACATCAAATACTTCGGGTATCCCGATGCACCTGATGTCTGAAGGCAGGAGCGAAGACTTTCAAAAACATTTCTGCGGCGTACATTTCTTTAACCCGCCGCGCTACATGCGTTTACTGGAAATCATTCCCGGACCGAAAACAAGTTCAGAGGTAATTGATTTCTTAATGCTTTACGGCGATCTGTATTTAGGAAAAACCACTGTACTTTGTAAAGACACGCCGGGCTTCATTGCCAACCGCATTGGTATCTATGGCATCATGGAATCGTTACATACCATTGTCGAGCTTGGTTTGACGGTTGAAGAAGTAGATAAATTAACGGGTCCGGTTATTGGCCGTCCGAAATCTGCAACCTTCCGTACCCTTGATGTGGTAGGTATTGATACGGTGATCAAAGTTGCAAATGGCCTGGCGGTTGGTGCTCCGAATGATGAAGCAAAAGACATGTTTGTTCTGCCTGAGATTTTGAAAAAAATTGATGAGAACAAATGGTATGGCGATAAATCGCAGCAAGGTTTTTATAAGAAAACGAAAAATGATGCCGGTCAGACAGAAATTCTTTCACTGAACCTGAATTCATTATTATACGGACAGCAGCAGAAAGTAAAATTCGCTGCGCTTGAGCAAACAAAAGCGATCGAAGATCTGAAACCACGCTTCTCTGTTTTAATTAAATCACAGGATAAAGCAGGTCAGTTCTATAGAAGAACATTCCTTGGCCTGTTCAAATATGTTTCAAACCGCATCCCTGAAATTTCTGACGAGTTATATCGTATCGATGATGCCATGCGTACCGGTTTTGGCTGGGAACTTGGTCCGTTTGAAACGTGGGATGCTGTTGGCGTAGCCAAGGCTGTGAAGATGATGGAGGAAGATGGCCGCAAGCCTGCAGCAGGGGTATATGAAATGCTTGAAGCAGGAAATGCCAGCTTTTACAAATCAGAAAACGGAAAACGTTTGTACTATGACATTCCAAGCAAGTCGTACAAGGTAATTCCTGGAACAGAATCGTTTATTATTTTAGACACGCTGCGTGCAAATAAACCTGTATTCAAAAATGCCGGCGCAACACTGCACGACATTGGCGATGGAATTGTAAACCTTGAGTTCCATACAAAAATGAATACGCTGGGCGGCGAGGTTGTAGATGCAATCAACCGTTCCATTGGTATTGCAGAGAAAGATTTCCGTGGTATTGTGATCGGTAATGATGGCGCAAACTTCTCTGCCGGTGCAAACCTCGCATTGGTATTGATGTATGCGATCGAGCAGGAGTATGATGAAATTGATTTCATGATCCGTGCGTTCCAGAATACGATGATGCGTGCGCGTTACTCATCGATTCCGGTAGTAGTAGCGCCGCACAACTTAACGCTTGGTGGCGGCTGCGAAATGACTTTGCATGCCGATCACGTACAGGCCTTTGCTGAAAGCTATATCGGTTTGGTAGAATTTGGTGTTGGCCTGATCCCTGCCGGCGGCGGTACAAAAGAATTCACGCTTCGTGTGAGTGATTCATTCGAAGATGGCGATATCCAGGTAAACAACCTGAAGAATATGTACATGCATATTGCAACTGCAAAAGTTGCAACTTCTGCGGAAGAAGCAAGAAGCATGGGTATCCTTCGTAAGAACGATGGCATTACACTGAACAGGAGCCGCTTGATCGCAGACGCAAAAGCTGCAGCAATCAGTCTGGCAGAAGCCGGTTATACGCAGCCGAAGCAGCGCAAGGATATTAAAGTTCTTGGCCAGTCTGCTTTAGGTATGTTCTATGCAGGCGCGAATTCAATGGTATCGGGCAAATATATGTCAGAGCACGACCGTAAGATCTCTGAAAAGCTTGCATACATCATGTGCGGTGGCGACTTGTCTGCACCGACATTGGTATCTGAGCAGTATCTGTTAGACCTTGAACGCGAAGCGTTCCTTTCCTTAACAGGGGAGAAAAAGACTCTTGAGCGTATCCAGAGCATCTTAACGAGCGGCAGGCCGTTGAGGAACTAATAGTATAAAGTACTAAGTACAGAGTACGGAGTACAAAAAAGAAGATTTAGTTTTCGGGGGATTACTAAACTAGATTCGAAATAATACTTTCTAACAGCAATGCATAAGTATAAAGAATTAAAAGTGTGGCAAAAGTCCATGAATATTACTGCAGAAATATATAAAGTAACAGAAGAGCTTCCTGAAAAGGAAAAGTTTAATCTGACTTCGCAAATTCGGAGATCTGCAGTTTCCATTCCTTCAAATATTGCGGAAGGTGCTGGACGTAATTCAAAAAAAGACTTTTCACATTTCTTAAGCGTTGCTCTTGGATCTTCATTCGAACTGGAAACACAAGTAATACTAACTGAAAAATTAAATTATTTAACTAAAGATCAAATTGAACAATTATTAAGTCAGCTTATAGAGGTACAAAGTATGATTTTAGGATTAAAAAAATCGTTAGAATAAATACTCTGTACTCTGTACTCCGTACTTAGTACTAACTTATACAAACATGAAATCACAAGAAGTATATATAGTAGCAGCTTATAGAAGTGCAGTGGGTAAAGCGCCACGAGGACTGTTCCGTTTTTATCGTGCAGATGATCTGGGTGCAGATGTTGTCAAACATTTGGTTGCTTCTGTTCCTGCATTGGATAAAGAACGCATCGATGATGTAATTGTTGGTAACGCTACACCTGAAGCAGAACAAGGCTTGAACATTGGTAGAATGATCTCCCTGATGGGGCTGGATACTGTAAAAGTTCCGGGTATGACGGTGAACCGTTATTGTTCTTCCGGGCTGGAAACCATTGCGATTGCGGATGCGAAAATTCGTGCCGGTTATGCAGACTGCATCATTGCAGGTGGTGTTGAAACGATGAGTCCGATCCCGTTCGGTGGCTGGAAAACCGTACCGAACTATCAGTTAACAAAAACACATGCGGATTACTACTGGGGAATGGGCTTAACAGCTGAAGCAGTAGCTGCCCAATACAATGTTTCCAGAGAAGATCAGGATTTATTTTCATACAACTCGCATCAGAAAGCGGTAGCGGCCATTAAAAACGGTCACTTACAGGACGGTATCGTTCCTATCACGATCAAGGAAACATACCTGGATGAAAAAGAGAAAAAGAAAACCAGAGAATACCAGGTAACAATGGATGAAGGCCCGCGTGCAGACACAAGCATTCCGGCCTTGGCGAAACTTCGTCCGGTATTTGCAAACGGTGGTTCGGTAACAGCCGGCAACTCTTCTCAAACCTCAGACGGTGCAGCGTTTGTATTGCTGATGTCTGAAAAGATGGTAAAAGAATTGAACCTGAAACCAATTGCCCGTTTAGTATCATACGCAGTTGCAGGCGTTGAACCTCGCATCATGGGTATTGGTCCGGTGGAAGCAATTCCGAAGGCATTGAAACTTGCAGATTTAAAACAGGACGATATCAATTTAATTGAATTGAACGAAGCATTCGCTGCACAGTCATTAGCCGTTATCCGTACGCTTGGCCTGGATGAATCCAGGATCAACGTAAACGGTGGCGCTATTGCCTTAGGTCACCCGCTTGGTTGCACCGGCGCTAAATTATCTGTACAGATCTTCAATGAACTGAAACGTACCAACCAGAAATACGGCATGGTTACCATGTGCGTAGGTTCCGGACAAGGGGCAGCAGGGATCTTTGAAATGCTATAAGAAGTATGGAGTACTAAGTACAGAGTACGGAGTACAAAAAAGCAACAAGTAAAACTTCGTTTTTAATTTTGAATGGAGCTAACCAAAAAGAAAATAGATTAAAACCATTATATACTTAGTACTCTGTACTCCGTACTAAACCAATAAAAATTAAAACTCAAAACACACCAACAATATGTCAACTTCATCTACATCAACAGACAAGCGCTTTAAAGGAGGCGAGTACATCATTCGCGAACAGGAAGCATCAAGCATCTTTATCCCTGAACAATTTGATGAAGAGCAACGCATGATGGCTGATATGGCCAGGGATTTTTTAGCTACGGAAGTACATCCGATCCTGGATCGTATTGATGCGCAGGAACCAGGCCTAATGGAAAAGCTGCTGGAGAAAGCCGGAGAACTTGGCTTGCTGGCAACATCCATTCCTGAAAAATATGAAGGCTTCGGAAAAGATTTCAATACTTCTCTCTTATTAACAGAAATTGTTGGGGCAGGACACTCGTTTGCTGTAGCACTGGCGGCACATACAGGTATCGGTACCTTGCCGATTTTATATTTCGGCACAGAAGAACAAAAGAAAAAATATTTACCAAAGCTTGCCAGCGGTGAGTGGAAAGCCAGTTATTGCTTAACAGAACCAGGCTCCGGTTCGGATGCATTGGCTGCTAAAACCAAAGCAGTACTTTCTGCTGACGGCAGTCATTATATTCTGAACGGACAAAAGATGTGGATCACAAACGCAGGTTTTGCTGATACATTCATTGTGTTCGCGCAGATCGAAGGTGATAAATTCACAGGCTTTATTGTTGAGAAAGGCGAAGGCGTTTCTCTTGGTAACGAAGAGCACAAAATGGGTATCAAAGGTTCTTCCACCCGCCAGGTATTCTTCAATGACTGCAAAGTGCCGAAAGAAAATATCCTGGGTGAAATCGGTAAAGGACACTTGATCGCATTCAACATCTTAAACATCGGCCGTATCAAGCTTGCTGCCGCAGCTTTGGGTGGCTCAACACGTGTGAGTACGCTTTCCATTCAATATGCCAAAGAGCGTATCCAGTTCAAACAACCGATTGCAAACTTTGGTGCGATTCAATATAAATTGGCTGAACAGGCAATCAGAATATATACCGTTCAGTCTGCGATGTACCGTGCCGGACAAGGTATCAACGAAGCGGAAGAGGAACTGGTAAAACAAGGCAAGACCTACGAAGAAGCATTATTGGCAGCTGCGCAGGAATATGCGATCGAATGTGCGATGTTGAAAGTAGCAGGTTCTGAAACGTTGGATTACGTAAGTGATGAAGGTGTACAGATCTTAGGTGGTTATGGTTTCTCTGCCGATTATCCGATGGATCGTTCATACAGAGATTCCCGTATCAACCGGATCTTCGAAGGTACGAACGAGATCAACCGTATGCTTACGATGGACATGTTCCTGAAGAAAGCGATGAAAGGTGAACTTGATTTGATGGGCCCTGCGATGGCGGTTCAGAAAGAGTTGATGGCGATTCCTGATTTCGGTTCAGAAGATGAGGGTTTATTTGCGGAAGAAAAGAAAGCGATCCGGAACATGAAGAAAGCATTGCTGATGATTGCCGGTGCAGCCGCACAGAAGTATATGGATAAGCTTGCTACAGAGCAGGAGATTTTAATGAACATGGCAGACATCGCAATAGATATTTATGTAGCAGAATCTACACTGCTTCGTACAGAGAAATTAATTTCTATGAAAGGCGAAGCTGCTGTTCAAGGCCAGATCGATATGACGAAGGTAAACGTGTTTGATGCTGCTGACCGTATTAATATTGCCGGTAAAAACGCAATCAACTCCATGGCAGATGGCGACATGCAACGCATGATGCTGATGGGTTTGAAACGTTTCACAAAAGTGGCACCGTTAAATACAAAAGATGCACGCAGAAGAATCGCTGCTCAGCTGATCGAAGCGAATCAGTATTGTTTCTAAGATTGAATCATAAAACGGAAAATAAAAAAGAAGGAGCATAAGGCTCCTTTTTTATTTTCCGTCATGGTTGGTAACGTTCCTCTTTCTTAACCACGGCGAGTGTCGACTAAGTTACAGTCAAAGACAAAAACTATGCGCACTATTCAAAATTTCTTCAGTATTACTACTAATTTCCTTCAGCATTCCTACCAATTTTCTACAGCATTTTTTTGTTATTTAGTAGTATAATTTAAAGCAAGAGAATTATGAAAACGCAAAAAAGTATCAAAAAAATTACCGCAGCATTTGTTGCCGTTTCAATGATGTTTATTGTTTTCGGCTCACAGGCCGCAAGTCTGTCTATTCAAAATCACAAGAAGAATCACACAGAAGAATTTCACAAAGCGCTTGAAGAAAAAGGCTATACGCATATGACTCAATTCAGCGTAAGCAAGAGTGATATACACCAGTCAAGATACTTTGTAAATTTTGTGAATGATGGAAAAATATACGATGCGTATTTTACAGCAAAAGGAGAGTTGATTGAAGTATATGAAGTGGCACAGAT
This sequence comes from Cytophaga sp., assembly GCF_051961495.1. NCBI lineage: Bacteria > Pseudomonadati > Bacteroidota > Cytophagia > Cytophagales > Cytophagaceae > Cytophaga > Cytophaga sp. The sequence goes on from NZ_JBQCDF010000178.1 coordinate 22,581, forward strand.
GTAAACAAAATAAAACGTGTGGCTCATATGTGCCACACGTTTTATTTTGTTATTTTTTTAAACGGATGCGAATAAAATAATAAGGATCACTGCTGAAATACATATTGCCCATATAGCAGTACCTTTACCTCTCAGTTCGTCTTTGCGACGACTGATTTTTGCAAGACTTATTATTCCTAAAACCAAACCTGCTACAGCAAAAATTCCCAGTACAAGTCCACACAAGCTAAAGATTAATGCCAAAGTAGATAAGCGATCCTTACGTTTTTGCACATACGCATTAACGTTGTTTTGTTCGGCAGTTATAATCTCTTCCTTCCCGTTGGCATAACGTATTTTGTGAACCGTACTTTTATTTACAACAATAGTTGCACCTTCTGAATAATCACACATTTTATATGAAATCGTTGTCGGACTATTTTCAATAATCTTACAATATTCAAGCTTACCGGACTTGAAGAAAATAATATCACAAGGAGGTAAAACAGTATCCTGAACAGCAGGAGGCATTGCTCTGTCAGATAAGGAATCGGTGATCCCTGATTGCAGCGGAGTAACAGCTGCGCTATCTTCGGAAAAAATCAATACAGGCGCAGATTTACTTTTCATTAAAGGGTTGTCTTCACCACGAATGATGTCCGGATAAATAATTGAAAGGAGCAGTAATAAAATTATTGAGAAATATCGCATTATTTATAGGGGATATTATTATAGATCTAAACGTTAACTATAGGTTAAAAGTATAAAGGGATTTTATTATCAAGCCTGACCATCCTGAAATAAAGATTTTTCCCTAATCTTTTGTACTGGTCAATTTTTGACGACCGTTCGTAATAGGTATAACGAACCGTATTGCCCGAATATGCATAACTGATCGAACGATGTGTGACAAAATAAAAGCAGAATCCAACACAGCAGATATATAAGCCTGCAGATAGTTTTAAATAATCGGTTGAATAAAATTTTTTATTAAGTAGGATTAATAAAACAAAGAAGATCGTAGAAATGGCCAGACTTAAAAACACATCGTAATTATTCCACCACCATGTGGTGCCATAACCGCCTATATAAACATGAAAAGGAAAAAACAACCTTATGCCACCCCATACAGCACCTGGTGTTGGCAGGTCGCCAAGCAAATGTGATACGTATGCAAAAGAACATACCGCAAATACAATCTTTGTTTGCCGCGTGTTTATATAATCTTTGAGAGATAAACTTTTGAAGAAGCTCTTACGGACAACTATGAAGATTAAAGCGAAAAGAAATGCTGCAAACAGGGAGTGGAAAAAACCGTGGTGTGAATACCAGAATTTACCGAAATAGATATCAGATCCTGAATGGGATAAATGAAGCCATTTACCGATGGTGCGATCGAACCTGCTCCATAAACTAATTGCATCTATATCCGGGAAAGCACCTGCAAATCCGCCCAGCAATACAAGAAGTAGCTTATCCTTTGTGGAAGATCTGCTAAATCCCGCTATAAAGCCTGCAGTAGTGGTTCCTGATAAGGTGTGAATAAGAATATCCATTAAGTATGAGTTAATGCAAACGTTAAATTACGTATATTTATGGTATTAATATAGAGTTATAATAATGGAAATTAGCGGAAAAATCATCGCATTACTTCCTGGTCAATCCGGTCAGCTTGCTTGTTGGTCATGGGAAAACCACA
>NZ_JBQCDF010000179.1:0-5434 GCF_051961495.1 Cytophaga sp.
TTATATATGTTATATAGATTATACATTAACATGTAATCCAAACCATTGTATTCTCCTAAATCTGTTCCACCACCACCATCAGGTCCATCCGTCCATTTATGATTGTTTCCTGCATCCGCTGAAAGAAGTATACTCCAGGAAGCCCAGTCGTTGGCAGCTTTATCATTTGCTCCCATACAATAAGGTCCTCTGCAAGGAGCATTGTCAATATGGGATTGAAAGAAATTTATATAAGCGGTAGTTGATGCAGGAGAACCACCAACAGAATTAAATCCAATTTTATTATTCAATACATTGTACATAAGTGGAAGAACTTGGAAATTAGCTCTCCAGCATTGGTCATATAAAACAAAGTCTTTAGACACACAATCAATATTTGCAGTACATTTTGCTGGTACAGGTACTGATAATACACACTTCCCATTCCAAATAGTTTTAGCAATACATACTTTAGTAGTGCAGGCAACAGGAAGGATACCGCAAGGAATATATGAAGAAGTCCATCCATCAGATATAGAAGCAAGGGAAAGAATCTTCCAACTGTCGCCGAGTTGATATATAGATTTTGATAAAGTTCTTGGAAATTCGTTCCATGCAATCTTAGAAATTTTAGTAGTAGTATAGCTTTGTCCGGTAAGTTGTTTACCAGTTAATGCGTAACCTTCACTCAAAAAATAAGGGAAAGCACCACCTATGTCATCATTTTCAATTGATGAAGGTTGATTTATAACAGTATTGGAAAATAGCCATGGAATGTTGCCAGAACCATTTACAAAAGGACCAACCGAAGAACAATTTGAGACTCCTACAGGTAACAAATATGAATACCATTTTGTGAGTTGTGATGGTGCACCCATCATATTGTTTATATAATTACAATTGACAGTGTTGTTTGGTGACCCTGCAGCCAAGTAGCCCATCAAGATTGAGGCTATATTTGTAGAAAATTGTTTTAAATTATAGCTGGTGCCAGAATAGGTATAATATTCTGTCCCATTCAAACAAAATTGTACCAATCTTAAGCCAATGAGTAAATTACCTAACTGATCATGGCTGGCATCATTTAACGTTGAGGCATGGTTACTTACCTCGATAGTTGTTTGTCCATAAGGCGCAATATTTAATCCAAAATCACATTGGAAATTTGTTATTCCAGTCATATTTTTGAAATGGTTATAGATTGCACTTGAGGATTTAGGATTTTTATCATCCCTCAACATAAATCCATTCCAGCTGCCAGGGTCACCTTGACATTTAGAATAATAAGGATAATCATTCTGAATTTTTGGTTTTGCGTTTTCCGCATCTACGTCATAACAAAAGTCATATGTTTCTGCGGTAGCATCTAATCGATAAGCAGCATATAGTGCATAAAATAACTCTTCAACAGTTTTACTGGTACTTTGGTTACTGTTTCTTAATAATTTTATTTCGGTTGCCAAGACACCAATATAATGACCTAATTTTTGAATGCCTCCATCACCGGCGTTTCCATAATGAGTAACATAATTCATAGATTGGAAAGGAATACTTTCACCTTGATTAGGCCCAACTTTACAGAATTCATTAATCAACCTGTTTCTATAAAACCAATATTTAGCCTGGTTCATGTAATCCTGATTAGGTATTGGTTGCGCATTTACTGTAGTTTGTATTACACAAAGCAGTAGATAAATGAGTACTATTATTCTCTTTTTCATTATGAAATTTTTTAATTGACTTTCATCAGTTTGAATGTGTAATTATATGTTGTTCCCCCAACATCGTAATTTGATCGGTATATAAACATATTGTCATCAATATAGTCTATAGTAAAGGTTTGAGGTGAACTCGTGTTGGGATTGATGATGATCTGTTCCTGGGTAGATGAGGAGAATGTATATTCCATAGGATTGGAAAGTGTATCATTTTGAATCGTTCGTACCCAATTCGATGTGCCTAGCGGTAGACCAACACTAAAAACAAATTTGATAGTCTGGTCTTCTGGAGTAAGTACTGAATTTGTATCAAGATCAATAGCAGTCATCTGCCAGACACCTCGTGTTAAGTAATAATAATTGGTGCCTACCACTGGCTCAAAGCTTTGCGCTTTTACCGTAGAGAATGTTGATAGTATAAACAGGGTGCTAAAACATAGCAGCCATTTGAAATTATTTTTTTTCATGGAATCAATGAGTTAAAATTTCGTCAGAAATTATTTTTGTATTGGATTGTTCAATACTTTGTTTTGTGCTTCCAGTTCTTTGATCCGTTCTTCCATCTGGATCAGATACAACGTCAACTCTTCAATTTTTCTCATTTGTATCGTTAACATTTTACCGGTGGCAACACCGCTTTCTTCCACTTCACAAGCCGCTGGTACATCCGGCAAATGCTTGTTTTCGGTAATGAAGGTTTTTACTTCACTCAGGGGTCTGAGTTTGTATTGAGGAGAAAAAACATAATCAGCCCAGTTTGCTTTAAGTTTGATCACCAACTCTTCGCAGATCATTGAACCTGCAACATACAATCTATAATTAGGATTTAGGGTTGGGTAAGTGCTGCTCATACCACCTACGTATAGCCTGTTCATAGAAGCTAAACTATCAAAAGAGTATCGGGATCCGGGAACTACGGTACGGTTTGTGGCACATAATCCGGCGTCATCCGTGAAATCAATTCGGTTGCCGTTCATATGCATACCAGTCCCGGAAATAGGTGATACATGAAAATACCCTGAGGGACACACAGGCATGCTCGATGTGTAAATCTTGTATTTGGTAGTACCGGCTGAGTTGAAATTGATACCTACATAATGTGTTGTGGGTGCCGGAGGGACTGCACTAAAATTATTATCAATGGTAAATACCGTAGACGGGTTTGCAGAATTTAAATAGAGATTTGTAGATGTTGTTGGTATTGTACCAACGATTACATTTTTTGTTGGATCTGATAAAACAACATTTGTTGTACCGCTGGTTGTCCATTGAGCATGCGCAACAGCGCCATAAACAATACAGATAATTGTGATCAATAATCGTAATGATCTTTTCATGGGATTGAAAATTTTAGTTAGAAATTGGTTTTATTTTACTTCCAGCGCTTCGATACGTTTTTTCAACGCTTCATTTTCTTCCTGCATCTGGATCATGTATAAAGTCAGCTCTTCAATTTTTTTCATTTGTATCGTTAACATTTCACCGGTGGCAACACCGCTTTCTTCCACTTCACAAGCCGCAGGTACATCAGGTAGATGATTATTTTGAGTAATGAAGGTTTTTACTTCGCTCAGCGGTCTGAGTTTGTATTGAGGAGAAAAAACAAAGTCCGGCCAGTTTGCCTGAAGTTTTACGAAGATTTCTTCAGAAACCATTGATCCCCCTACATAAAGCTTGTGTGTACCAGTTGGTAATGATGTATTCGTTGTCCCTATAACAACTTTATCATTGAAATAAGAAGCTCCAGAGGCTACATGAAAAGTATAGCCAGTAGGTATTGAGAAAGTACTGTTTCTTAAATCCGATGTTGTCAATCCAACTTCCAATTGCTTTATTCCTGTTACACCATCAAACAAATATTCAACGGGAACATCGTTACCACATGTAGCATTAGCTAAAGTAGAAGAGAATGTCATGGTATTTTTGCCTATATGAATTCCTGGGCCACTGATTGCATTTCCAAGATTCAATAATCCATTGGAGCAATTTGGGTTTATATTCATGTATATTTTATACTGAGTTGTTCCCAATGCATTAAAATTGATGGATGAGGTATGAGGTGTATAAGTTCCCGATGCATTATTATCAATGCTTAGAGTAGTTGTAGAACTTGCTGTGCTGTTTAAATAAAGATTGGTTGGCGTAGTAGGTGTCGGTCCAATAATAACATTATTCGTTGTTGTTGTTAAGCTTACGTTTGAACCACTTGTTGTCCATTGCGCATAAACAGAAGATGCTCCTAGGAAACATATAATTGTGATCAGCAATCTGAAAGATTTTTTCATGGGATTAGATTATTAGTTAGAAATTCGTTAATTATTTTACTTCCAGCGCTTCGATTCGTTTTTTCAATGCTTCATTTTCTGCCTGTATTTTTTTCATGTAGGAGTTCATCTCTTCATTTTCTTCCTGCATCTGAATCAGATATAAAGTCAATTCTTCAATTTTTTTCATTTGGATCGTTAACATTTCACCGGTAGCAACTCCGCTTTCTTCCACTTCACAAGCCGCCGGCACATCCGGTAAATGCTTATTTTCAGCAATGAAGGTTTTTACTTCACTCAGTGGTCTGAGTTTGTATTGAGGAGAGAAAACAAAATCCGGCCAGTTAGCCTGCAGTTTTACAACCAATTCTTCGCATATTGCGCTACCGCCAACATATAATTTGTAGGCGCTTGTAGGTAGTGTACTACTGGTTGTTCCAATGACGACTTTATTCTGGAAATAAGAATTACCATATACACCAAAATTATATCCAGTAGGAGCATACATATAGATCCCTATCTTTTTAGAATAAATACTATCAAACGAAGATAGGCCGCCTCTAAAACAATATTTTCCTGTAGCAAATGGTCCAGTATATTCTGGAGTATAACCGGATGAAAATGTTACTTTATTTGCATCCATATGAATTAAATTTGTAATATGGAACATGCCTGAACCTGCGCCTGGCCAGGAGCTGGTAGAAATAGAATATGTATTTCCATTATTTATAAAGCTTAAAGTTGCACTTTTAGAAATTGCAGTAGTAGAACTATTTTCTATACTTACAATTGTGCTACTGGAATTAGTGCCTGTACTATTTGTATTAATATGCAAATTGGCTGGAGTTGCTGGTATTGGCCCAACGATTACATTTTTTGTTGGATCTGATAAAACTACATTTGTTGTTCCGCTAGTAGTCCATTGAGCGTAAACAGATGAGGCGCCAACGAAACAAATAATGGTAATCAGCAATCTGAAAGATTTTTTCATGGGGAAGGTGAAGTTTGATTAGCCACAATGTTAGAAATTAAAAAAATAATTATAGTTTAACATATGTTAAATAAGGGGCAATAGAAAAGTATAGTTATAGAGTTTCTTTCAAAAATTACATTTTCGTAATGGATGCAAAATGATAATTTGTAATCATCACAAAAATGAAATGGACATTAAGTTTGAATGGATCATTTATAATTCCTATTCAGCTATACAGGTTCGCCGCGGCGAAGGGGTCGGGTGCAAAAACGTGAATGTTCTTTCTATACAGGTTTGACCCCGCTGGGGTCATTGCTATTAAATGGCTGTATCGAATATTGACATCCGACATTTATCAATCATTATTAATGCACGAATGAACTTAAATACATCAAATAACTGTTAGTCATGACCCCAGCGGGGTCAAACCTTTATAGCAATCCGCACCCAACGAAATTGCGCGCGCCCTTCGCCGCGGCGAAGGGCGCGCGCAATTTCGT
>NZ_JBQCDF010000180.1:0-19548 GCF_051961495.1 Cytophaga sp.
AAACGATAAAGAAGAAATTAAAGGTAAGCAACGCCTGTTTTTGACGCAGTTTCTCGGCGGACCGGCTCTTTATTCTGATAAATACGGCCATCCGCAGATGCGTGCCCGCCACTTGTCGCATACCATTACTGAAACCGACGCCATTGCCTGGCTGCATTGTATGTCACAGGCAATCGCTAGTCTTCCAATATCCGAAGAATTAAAAGACGAACTCTTCGCACGTTTCCCTTCTACGGCTATGTTCATGGTCAACAAGGAAGAGGAATAGCCATTCTGCTCAATAAACGGGGAATTTTTTGCATACTAAAAAGTACCATTTACATAATTATTTTCTCTTTTTCCCGTTTCGATTAATATTATATATCAGTTTATCAGTCAGTTAATAATAATTTCCTATTTGGAAAATCTCTGGAATCCTGATTGAATACCCCGGTTTTTCATATCCGGCTACAACTTTTTACTATTCTGAAAAATACCTTATCTTGTTATATTAATATAAATAGATACGTATGCAACTAAGAAGATTTGGAAGAACAGACTGGAAAGTAAGTGAAATCGGTTATGGAATGTGGGGTGCCAGCGGCTGGAAAGGCTCTGAAGACACGCAATCTGAAAAATCGCTTGACCTGGCTGTTTCTCAAGGTGTTAATTTTTTCGACACAGCCTGGGGCTATGGAGAAGGTCATAGCGAACGATTGCTGGGGAAGCTGGTGAAAAGACACCAACAGCAAAAATTGTATGTGGCCACCAAAATACCTCCGATGAACTTTAAATGGCCTTCAAAAAAATCTTATACCCTTGATGACTGTTTTCCTGTTTCACATATTAAAGAATTTACCGAAAAAAGTTTAACTAATCTCGGCCTCGAAAAAATTGACCTGATGCAGTTCCACGTATGGGAAGATGCCTGGGCAAATGATGAGCGCTGGCAGCGTGCCGTTGAGGACCTGCAGAAAGAAGGCAAGGTCGATGCTTTCGGTATCAGTGTAAACAGATGGGAGCCTGAAAATTGCCTGGAAACTTTAAAGACCGGCAAAATCGATTCTGTACAGGTGATCTATAATATTTTTGACCAGGCGCCGGAAGATGTCCTTTTCCCCCTTTGTAAAAAACTTGACATTGCCGTGATTGCCCGTGTTCCCTTTGATGAAGGTACTCTAACCGGTTCAATCACTAAAGATACCACCTTCGAACCGGGCGACTGGCGCGCTAGTTATTTTGTGCCTGAAAACCTGATCTCCAGTGCCGAACATGCAGACCGTTTAAGACCGGTTGTACCGGCGGGCATGAGCATGGCTGAAATGGCATTGCGTTTCATCCTGATGAACGGCGAAGTTTCCACAACCATACCAGGCATGCGTAAAGAGCGCAATGTGCTTGCAAATACCGGCGTGAGTGATGGCACAAAACTTTCGCAGGAATTATTTAACGAATTAAGAAAACACCGCTGGGACAGAGAGCCAACTTCCTGGTCACAATAATCATTATACTCTTTTCGCCTGGGCCGGACTTTACCTCTCTGTTTTCACCGGTTCGGGCGAAACCCATTGCTAACCTCAACCTTTTTTAAAGTCACCCATGTATAACAAACACCTCTCCTGGATTTTATCCTTAGGCATCGCCGCCTTTGGTATATCCTGTACAAAACATACTGAAGAAGCTGCTTCAGATGATATTGAAAAAATAATCGCCGGCATGACACTGGAAGAAAAGGTCGGACAAATGACGAACCTTACACTCGCCACTATTGCCAATGAAGTGGACAGCACGGTTGTTATCGACACCGCCAGATTGAACAATGTGATTGTGAAACGCCATGTAGGTTCTATTCAAAACGTACTTACGCACGCTTACACGCTTGACGAATGGCATGCCATCATTGAACCGATTCAGAAATTAACGCTTGAAAAAACCCGTCACAAGATTCCGTTTCTGTATTGTATTGATGCTGTTCACGGTACCAATTATGTTTACGGCGCAATATTATTCCCGCACAACATCGGTCTTGCTGCTACGCGTAACCGCGCCTTAGTAAAGGAAGCCGGTGCGATCACGGCAATCCAGACGCGCGCCGCAGGCATCCGTTATAATTTTGCGCCTGTGCTGGATGTAGGCCGTAACCAGCAATGGTCTCGCTTCGGTGAAACATTCGGTGAAGACGCTTACCTGGTAACAGAGATGGGCAAAGCTTCTATCCAGGGGTTTGAAGGTGACGATGTTTCAAAGCCCCAGCACGTAGCAGCCTGCATGAAACACTTCATCGGTTATTCGGTTCCGCAAAATGGCAAAGACCGTGCGCCTGCTTATATTCCTGAAATTGTGCTGCGCGAATATTTCCTGCCTTCTTTCCGCGCAGCGGTAAAACATGGCACGCATACCTTAATGGTGAATTCCGCGGAGATCAATGGTACGCCGGTGCATGCAAGCAAATACCTGCTTACCGATGTGCTCCGTAATGAGCTCGGCTTTAAAGGTGTTGTTATTACTGATTGGCTTGATATTTTAAAACTGAAGGAACGCCATCAGGTAGCAGCGACGCATAAAGACGCGGTTTTCCTTGCCGTAAATGCCGGTATCGATATGTGCATTGTTCCTTTTGATTTCAGCTTTACAGATGACCTGATTGCGTTGGTTAAAGAAGGAAGAATTCCAGAAGAACGCATCAACGAATCGGTGCGCAGGATCATTCAACTGAAAAAAGATCTGGGTCTGTTTGAACACCCATACCTGGAGCCGGAGGCCGTAGCTGGTTTCTCCAGGCCAGCTTACAGCCAGACCGCTCTGCAGCTTGCACGTGAGTCGGTAACGCTTTTGAAAAATGAAAAATCGGTGTTGCCTTTAAATGATAAACAGCGCGTATTAGTAACCGGACCATTTGCCAATACTTTATCGGAACTGCATGGCGCCTGGTCGTATTCATGGCAGGGAAATGTTGAACATTTGTATCCCGATAGTCTGAATACGGTTGCAGAAGTTTTCAGAAAAGATGCGCCGGCAAACAGCATTTTTAATCTGCAAGCCTGGTCAAAATCAACACCGCTGGACAAAGCTGCCTTGCTGCAGACCGCGCGCACCACCGATGTGATTGTTGTTTGTGCCGGTGAAGCGGCTTACGCAGAAACACCCGGAAACATTCCGGATCTGGCATTTGATTCTTCGCAGGTTGAAGTAATCAAAGAACTGGCAAAAACAGGTAAGCCCATCGTACTGGTATTGCTGGAAGGCCGTCCGCGTATCATCCGTGAAGTTGAGCCGTATTGCAGCGCCATTGTGATGGCTTACTGGCCGGGCTCTCAGGGCGCGCAGGCTATTTATGATGTGCTATATGGCAAATACAACCCAAGCGGAAAACTTCCATTTACCTATCCGCGCTACAGCGGCACATTGATCACGTATGACCACAAGCTGCTGGACGAAGCCGTTGAGATCGTGGAGCCTTACCAATACTATTATGAATTCAAACCGCAATACCCATTCGGCTATGGTTTGTCGTACACCACGTTTGAATACAGTCCGATCCGAATCAGCAGCGACACGCTTCGCGGCGCTGATTCATTAACCGTTACGGTAACCATTAGTAATACGGGAAAAGTTGACGGACAGGAAGTGGTGGAATTATATACACGTGATCTTGTTGCGTCCATTACGCCAAGTGTTAAGCGACTGCGTGCATTTGATAAAATAAATTTAAAGGCGGGAGAATCAAAAACTATTGATTTTATCTTAACGAAAGATGATCTTGCATTTACAAACGAAGAATTAAAATCAGTGACCGAACCCGGCGCTTTTGAAATTCTGATCGCTGCAAATAAAATACTCTTCTATTATAAATAACCAACAACACCTTCACACATGAAAAATTATCTATTATGTTTTGCTTCTGCACTGTTGATCTTCAGCTGTACAGAACCTGCTGCAGAAAAGAAGCCGGTAAAAGTTACCGCAACAAAAAAATGGCAGACAGACACCGTGCTTAAAGTACCTGAATCTGTATTGTATAATCCTGCCGACAAATTCCTGTATGTAAGTAATATCGACGGTAAACCGGACAGCGTTGACGGCAAAGGTTTCATTTCAAGATTGAACCTGGACGGATCTATCGCTCAATTGGAATGGGTAAAAGGACTGGATGCACCTAAAGGCATGGGTGTATATCAGGATAAGATGTACGTAACAGATATTCATAAGCTGGTAGTGATTAATATGGATTCAGCAAAAGTTGAAAAGTCTTATATGATAGACAGTTCTCTGTTCCTGAATGATGTTACGGTGGATGCAAAAGGCAATGTATACTTCACGGATTCGGGCGCGAAAAAAATCTATGTGCTTAAAGATGGTGTGGTATCGTTATGGTCAAGCGACCCGGCATTGGTTATGCCAAACGGTTTGCTGGCTCAGGAAAATTCACTGCGCATCATTGACATGGGAAGCGGATTGTTCTACGACGCAGATTATTCAACAAAAAAATTAACCGGTGTAGCCGATTCAATCCCGGGAGGCGATGGTGTTATGCAGATTGCTAAAAACGAATACATTATCTCCTGCTGGCCGGGCGAAGTGTATTTCGTAAATGATACAACGGTACAGAAAATTCTGGATACCAAAGACGCAAAATTAAATGCTGCTGATGCCTGGTATGTAGAAGGTGAGAGCCTGCTGGTTGTACCAACATTCTTTGGTAATTCTGTAATGGCTTATACCATCACAAAAGAATAAATACAACATTCGTTCGGAAATCCGTTCACGGATTCAAATAAAGGGGGCCTGTCGTAAGTGACAGGCTCCCTTTGTTTTATAATGAATTGATAACAGCAATTTTATTCGAATAAGAGATCACAACGAATGGATTTCAGCAAGTAGTTCTGCACAATAAACGTGTGCTGAATCTGTTATATGTTATAAATCAGGGTGAATGCGTATTCAAACGATACAACATTCTGAACGTTCTGCCGGGAAACAATTCTATTATATCAAACCAAATATTTAAATATTTGAAATAGAGAATGTAAATTTGTTCAAACTCAATAATGAGAAGTCTGGTTGCAGAAAATATATTTCGTATATTCTAAAAAATAAAAACGTATGTTACAATCTATTTTACTTCAAATTCAATCTGTTGCTCCCGTAGAAACTGCAGCAAAGCCGGAAATAGAAGATCTTTCCATTCTGGAGATCCTGATGAAGGGTGGACCTATCATGATCCCGATCGTATTTCTGTCTATCGCCGCGGTAGCAATATTCATTGAGCGTTTTCTTTATATAAAAAATGCCAGTAAAGTAGATCCGTATATGTTGGAATCGGTGAAAGAAAAGATCAAGGAAGGTAAGCTGGAAGAAGCGAAAAGTATTTGTAATATGGCTCCGGGTTCTACTGCACGTGTATTCTCCAAAGCACTTAACCGTTTAGGTTCTCCCATCCGCGATATTGAAAGTATCATGGAAAACATGTCGACCATTGAAGTAAACCGTATGGAAAAAAACCTGGGCTTGCTTGCTGCCATCGCTGCCATTGCACCAATGTTCGGTTTCCTTGGTACAGTTGTAGGTATGATCAAATCGTTCTATAATATTTCTATCGCTAACGATATCAGTATCGGTATTATCGCCGGCGGTATCTATGAAAAAATGGTTACTTCCGCTTCTGGTCTGCTGATCGGTGTATTGGCCTATATCATGTACACGTACCTGAATCATAAAATCGACCGTGTAGTTGCTACACTGGAAGATAACAGCATTGACTTTCTGGATACACTTTATAAACCTGCACGCTAATGAAAATCAAACGCAGAAAAAGAGTGCATGCCGGAGTAGAGGCATCCTCACTGTCAGATATCCTCTTCTTCCTGATGCTGTTCTTCTTAATGGTATCAACACTGGCAAGCCAGAACGCCCTTGGCTTGCTGCTGCCTGAATCCAGAACCGGAAAGACCATGCACCAGGATATCCTGAACGTATCAATCAACCAGAATAAGGAATATTATGTGGAAGGCAAAATGATCTCGTTCCAGGATTATGAAAGCATCTTAAAGCAGAAAAGCATTACCTCACCAACTGCAACCATTGCGCTGCGCATCGACAAGAGTGTTTCCGTGGAAGAACTTGTACGCGCCGTGGATGTGATCAATGAATATCACTTACGTTGTGTAATTGCAACCGCAAAGAAAGAATAGTATATACGATTAACATATTATTAAGAAGTCCCGTCCAAAGCGGGACTTCTTTTTTTATCTATCTATAAAATTGTGCGGCCCCGCTGGAGTCATATGTTTATAGAAAATCGTTCCTTACTAATTTACGGCCCCAGCAGGGTCGCACAGTAAAGACAATATGCTCCAGCAAACGGTAGTTTTTAGTTTGAGCAAAATCTTGTACTTTAGCTCCTTAAACGAAAAATGAACTATGTTCTCAAATCTTTTTAAAACGAAAAGCATTGAATCCATTCTTAAGGAAGAAAAGGGCGACCTCAAAAAAACCCTGAGTGCCATGAGTCTGGTGTTGCTCGGTATCGGAGCAATTATCGGTGCCGGTATTTTTTCTTTAACTGGTATTGCTGCTGCCGAAAATGCCGGACCAGCTGTTACCATTTCTTTTATGATTGCCGGCTTGGGCTGTGCTTTCGCAGGCTTGTGTTACGCGGAATTCGCATCCATGCTCCCGATTGCCGGAAGCGCATATACTTATTCGTATGCAACACTGGGCGAATTTATTGCCTGGATCATCGGCTGGGATCTTGTGCTTGAATACGCGGTGGGCGCCGCAACCGTGGCCATCAGCTGGTCGCGCTATTTAATCAAGCTTCTTGAAAAATTCCATGTCAGCAACATTCCTTACCAGTGGATGATGTCACCGTTCGAAACAAACACCGTCAACGGCGTAACAATGCATGGGATCATAAACATCCCGGCGATCTTCATCACTTGCCTGATGTCGCTTGTATTGATTCGCGGCATAAAAGAATCTGCAAAACTGAACAGTGTGATCGTAGCCTTAAAAATCACCGTTGTGGTTGCATTCATCGTATTGGGCTGGAGCTACATCAATCCAGCCAACCATGCAGACTATGTGCCTGAAAACACGGGTGCTTTCGAACACTTCGGCTGGACAGGTGTAATGACGGGTGCTGCCGTAGTATTTTTCTCGTTCATTGGTTTTGACGCTGTGTCTACTGCTGCGCAGGAAGCAAAGAATCCGCAGCGCGACATGCCGATCGGAATTTTAGGCTCACTGGTGCTTTGCACCATTTTATACGTATTGTTCTCTTATGTTATGACAGGTCTGGAAAATTACCAGAACTTCAAAGGCGAAGCGGCCCCTGTAGCCCTTGCCATTGCTCAGACTCCCTATCATTTCTTTCAGGAACTGATCATTATCGCCATTCTTGCCGGTTACTCCTCTGTGATCATGGTACTGTTGATGGGCCAGTCGCGCGTATTCTTCAGCATGTCAAAAGATGGTCTGGTCCCTTCCATTTTCTCTGAGGTACATCCGAAATACCAGACACCATGGAAATCGAATATTCTGTTTGCCATCCTGGTAAGTTTGTTTGCAGGTTTTGTTCCGGTTTCTGTTGTTGGTGAAATGACCAGCATTGGTACGTTATTCGCATTCGTATTAGTATGTATCGGTGTATTGGTGTTACGCAAAAAACAACCGGATGCTCCACGAGCATTCCGCACACCATGGGTTCCTTTCGTACCAGTAATGGGCATCATCGTATGCCTGTATCTGATGTATGCACTACCAAGAGATACCTGGATTCGTCTGGTCGTATGGATGGCAATCGGCGTAGCGATTTACTTTCTATATAGCCGGAATCACAGCAAGATCAAAAACGTTTAGTTTTATCCATAAGAAAAATATAAGGTCGCCCGGATAATCAGGCGGCCTTTATTTTTACTTGTAAATAGAAAAGATTTATCTTTTGATAAAAAATAATTGCACCCTTGATTTCCGAACCCGATGTACTTTTATCTTACGAAAGATCTATGTATCTTAATATAAGCAGTCTTCTATCAGCAGCTTAAAGAGCATCATGGTAACCATCTACTACACATATTTCGATTCGCCTTTAGAACATGATGTGTTTTATGATTTTCTTCATTTTTTACCTGTGGAGGAACGCTTTAATAATGCCCGTTACAAGCATTGGCAGGACAGACACAGACATTTATTCTCAAGACTTTTACTGATGCATGCTGCAGACGTGCTGGGTGTTGCAGATTCAATCTTTCCATTGAAGAGATACAAAAACGGAAAGCCTTATTCCGATCTTTTCTATTTTAATATCTCTCATTCCGGAAATTTTGCGGCCGTAGCAGTAAGTAAAAGCATTGAGATCGGCCTGGACATCCAGAAAATTTCTGATGTGTCTGTTGATAGTCCGCAATTCTTTTTAACCGAAGAAGAATCGGCCGGCATGGCCTTGTCTTCCCTTTCATTAAAAGCCGTTGCAGATCTGTGGTCAATGAAAGAAGCCGTTGCTAAGGCCAACGGTAAAGGTTTACTCCTTCCTTTTTCAAAAATCAATGTTGAAAAGGGCAGTGCTTCCATTGATAATAAACAATGGTTCCTGAAAGAGCTAACCCTCAACGCTGCTTACACTTGCTGGCTGGCAACCAGTAGCATCGTTTCAGATCCTGCCTATCATTATATTGATATTAGATCTTTTGCTGCTGCCCGTATTTAATTTTAAATTCAATCCGTAATCACTCGTAAGATTCAAACTTTTCGTTTATCTGCTTTCATTCATGAGTAATTTTTATCGCTGATATCTCATCATTTTATGTAATTTTAAGCATGTGCGAATAACCCTGTTTCACACACGTTAACCTTCAACAAAATTATAATGCATACTATTTTACCTTTTCTGCTGGCCATGGTAGCCGTGATTGTACTATTGAATATGTGGGCCACCAAACTCAAGGTTGCTTATCCTATTCTGTTGGTTCTCGCCGGACTCATCATCGGTTTCATACCCGGCCTGCCTGCTGTGAAAATCGAGCCTGATCTTATTTTCTTTATCTTCCTTCCACCATTGCTGTTTGATTCTGCTTGGGCTGTTTCATTTAAAGAAATGAAAAAGTGGTGGCGCATCATCGGCAGTTTTGCTTTTCTGGTGGTGTTCTTTACGGCACTTTCCGTAGCTATTGTTACCAATCATTTTATTCCCGGCTTTACCATTGCACTGGGTTTTTTATTAGGCGGAATCGTTTCTCCGCCCGATGCCGTAAGTACCGCGGCCATTACCAAATTTGTAAAGATTCCTAAATCCACCTCTGCTATACTTGAAGGTGAAAGCCTGCTGAACGATGCTTCCTCGCTGCTTATTTTCCGCTTCGCATTAGTGGCAGTCGGCACCGGACAATTCTTCTGGCAGGATGCCACTGTTTCTTTCCTCTGGATGATCATCGGCGGCGCAGGTATTGGTCTGTTGCTGGGCTGGCTGTTTGTGCAGGCACACAAACACCTGCCGACAGATGCACCATCAGACATTGCGCTTACACTTATTGAACCGTATTTCATGTATTGGGCGGCAGAGCAGCTGCACTGCTCGGGCGTGCTGGCCGTAGTTAGCGGCGGTTTATATATGTCGGCCAAGCGACTCTTTTTCTTGAACAGTACCAGTCGCATTCGCGCTTTCAGTGTCTGGGAAAGTTTTATTTTTATTTTAAATGGGATTGTCTTCCTGATTATCGGTCTTGGATTGCCGGAAATTGTACGCGGCCTGCACGCGCAAAACATTCCTTTAAGCACTGCTATCGGCTATGGTGTGCTGGTAACGGTAGTGCTGGTTGTGGCGCGTATCATCAGTTCGTATGCCGCAATGCTGGCTACGTTTATTTTCCGTCGCAACATGATGCCGCGCTCTTCTGATGGCCGGAGCTGGCTGCTGATGCCTTTGCTGCTTGGCTGGACAGGTATGCGCGGCGTGGTTTCCCTGGCCGCAGCGCTCGCCATTCCCATTACGCTGGATAATGGCACGGCCTTTCCGCACAGAGATTTAATATTGTTCATCACCTTTGTAGTGATCCTGCTTACGCTGGTTGTACAGGGGCTTACACTGCCGTACTTTATAAAACGTATGCCGGTGTTTAATGAAATATTCAGCCACAGCCATGAAGAAGAACATCGTTTGAAAATGAAACAAGGGTTAAAGCAGCATGTATATCAATTCCTGAAAAATAAATACGACACCGAACTGATCGGGCTGGCAGGCATGGAAAAATTTATGAAGCAGTGGGAGGAAAGAGCCAATGCCGAAGACGACAACTGGATGAATGAAAAGACAAAAGTGATCTTCCGCGAACTGCTCGAAGTGCAACGCGCCTACCTGACAGAATTGAACAAAGACCCGAAGATTAATGAAGAAATCATCCGACAGCAGTTATACCAGATTGATTTGGAAGAAGAGCGGTTAAGGGTGGTTTGATAAAAACAAACGCCCTGTTTAATTTCTTAAACAGGGCGTTTTGAATAGTGGCTCCGGCAGGAATCGAACCTGCATCTAAAGTTTAGGAAACTTCTATTCTATCCATTGAACTACGATGCCAAATAATACCATAAAAATACCCAAATCTGCTGCTACTTACAACAGGTAATTCGGGTAAATGTTGCAGTGCACCGTTGTTACTTTTTCAATAAGGGTTGCACGCAGTTTGTCAAGATTCAGATTTTCCGTAGCGGAAATAAATACCCGGCTGCTGTTATCCTTACCCGTATACATCTTATCAATTTCCTGCAGCGAAAGCGCATCGGGATCATCCTGGATATTTTTCAGATACACATCCACTTTGTTGAACACCAGAATGATAATTTTATCGCTCGCTTTTATTTCTGTCAGCGTGGATTGCACCACCTGCATATGCTCTTCAAATGCAGGGTGCGGCAGATCTACCACATGCAACAGGATATCTGCTTCGCGCACTTCATCCAGCGTAGATTTGAAGCTTTCAATCAAACCGTGCGGAAGCTTGCGGATGAAACCAACCGTGTCGGTCAGCAAAAACGGAATCTCATTCAGCACGACTTTGCGCACCGTTGAATCTACCGTCGCGAATAATTTATTTTCTGCAAACACATCCGACTTGGATAAGCGTTGCATCAGGGTAGACTTGCCAACGTTGGTATAACCCACCAGCGCCACGCGCACGATGCCTTCGCGCGATTTGCGCTGTGTTTCGCTTTGTTTATTGATTTTTTCCAGACGTTTTTTCAGCAGCGAGATCTGGTCGCGGATAATCCGCCTATCCGTTTCAATTTCTTTCTCTCCGGCACCACCCCTCGTTCCCGTACCGCCACGCTGGCGTTCAAGGTGGGTCCACATGTTGGTCAAGCGCGGTAATAAATATTGCAGACGCGCCAGCTCAATCTGCGTGCGGGACTGCGCAGTTTGCGCGCGCAGCGAAAATATATCCAGGATCAGCAGGCTGCGGTCATAGATCTTGCAATTCAGTTCACGTTCCAGGTTACGCAGCTGCGACGGACTCAGTTCATCATCAAAGATCACTACCGGTACAGAATGCTCCTGAATATATGCTTTCAGATCTACCAGTTTACCCTTGCCGATATACGTGCGTATGTCGGGCTTCTCCAGCTTCTGGGTAAAACGAAACTTGACTTCCAGGCCCACGGTACGGGCAAGGAAGTCAAGTTCATCTAAATATTCTATGGTTTTTTCCTGTGATTGTTGTCTGTGCGATAAGCCTACCAGCACAGCTGTGTCGGCTTCTTTATGAGTGGAGAAGCCACTTTCCTGTTCCATCATTATTTTCTCAAACCTTCCACGTAGATCGTCAGCGATTTCATCTGCTTCTCATCCAGTTCTTCTGAAAAGCCCGGCATCAGGCCTTTTCCTTTAGAAACGATCTCTATAATTTCCAATGAACCAAGTTTTGAAACAGACAGATCTTTTGCATTATTCAGCATCAGTTTTCCATCCTTGCCATGGCAAAGCGCGCATTTCGCTTCAAAGATCACTCTGCCTTCTTCAAGGGTTGAAGCTGCTCCGCTTGAATCCGCAGGAATTACCGGTGTTACAAATTTTTCTTTCTGCAATGTTAAGCTATCCTGCTTCGCCACGGCGAATACATAAAAATAAATCAGCAAAGCAATTATAGCCATTGGCTTGTTTGCTTTTTTCATAGCAACAATACCAACCGGAATAGATGCCAGTACCAATACAATTTTAACAATCAGGTAGGTTTCTATTTTCGGTGCAATAAATGTTAAATAACCGCCGGTGATCAGAATCAAACTGCCCAATACCATATCAGCAATTTTAGTTTTGCTGCGCAACTTGTCTAATGCTTCTGTTTTATTGGCAAGCAACAGATATACTTTTGCCAGATAAAGTAAAATAAAGATCGAGACGATTGTAACGTGTAAATGTAGAAATCCAGTTGCCATATGCTTTTTATAAATGATATTCAAAACTAATCTTTTAACTGCTCAAATACCAATTAAATACCTGATTATCCCTATATTTATTCCAAAGAATAACAATCTGTGAAAATAGCTTTCGTTGCTAATACATCCTGGAATCTATATAATTTCAGACTGAATTTAATCCGGGGCTTTCTGGAAAAAGGCATTGAAATTGTTTGCATCGCCCCATACGATGCGTATTCAGAAGAATTAAAAAAACTTCCGGTAAAATATATTCCTGTACAGATGCATTCCAAGGGCAATAACCCTGTTGCGGATCTGCAGTTACTGCTGCGCTTACGCAAGATTTATGCACGTACAAAACCCGATATTATTCTGCAGTATACCATAAAGCCCAATATTTATGGAACCCTGGCGGCGAAGCTGGTCGGCATACCGGTATTAAATACCGTAACAGGCTTAGGTACAGTATTTTTACATAAAAATTTGGTGGCTACAATTGCTCAAAAATTGTATCGGTTCAGCTTCCGGTTTGCATCTAAAGTTGTTTTTCAGAACGAAGATGACCGTTTGTTGTTTCAAACACTCGGTCTTGTTTCTCCTGCACAAACGGCTATCATTAAAGGTTCAGGCGTAAATACAGAGCATTTCTGCCCGGCTTCAAACGAGTCAAACACTTCTTCCCCATTCCGTTTTGTAATGGTTGCCCGTTTGCTGTTCGACAAAGGCATACGCGAATATGCGGAAGCCGCACGGCAGCTTTATCTCCATCATGGCAGCAAAGTGGAGTGTATACTCATCGGTGCCATAGATTCAGATAAAAACCTCGGCATTTCCAAAGACCATGTTGAACATTGGGCTGCCACCAATCATGTAACTTATAAACCCTTTTCAAATACCATTGTAGATGATTACCGCAACGCCTCGGTTGTTGTACTCCCTTCCTATAGGGAAGGTGTGCCGAAAAGTCTGCTTGAGGCGGCTGCCTGTGCAAAGCCGCTGGTGGCAACCAATGTGGCGGGGTGCAAAGATGTGGTTTCCGATGACTGGAACGGTTATTTGTGTGAAGCAAAAAATGCCGCGGATCTTTTTAACAGAATGAATCTTGCCTTTCATACACCGGCAGAAAAAATCGCGGAGATGGGATTGAACAGCCGCAGTCTGGTTGAAAAAAGTTTTTCTGACAAAATAATTTTCAATGAGTACTTTTGCCTTATTACTAAAATTGTAACTCCTTAAAGAATACATGACCTTTACAGAACTTGAACTAAAAGACCTTATTCTGATTACACCAAATGTTTTTGGCGACGAGCGGGGTTTTTTCATGGAAACATACAACAAACAAACCTTTTCAAATGCCGGTTTGAGCATGGAGTTTGTTCAGGACAATCATTCCAAATCCACTGCTGGCGTATTACGGGGTTTGCATTTTCAGCAACATCCTTATGCGCAGGGAAAGCTGGTTCGGGCCACAAAAGGGTCTATCTGGGATGTTGTAGTTGATCTGCGTAAAGATTCACCTACTTACAGAAAAGTAGCGAAGGTGCTGCTGGACGATAAGGACAAACGCATGTTGTATGTGCCGGTAGGCTTTGCACACGGTTTTGTAACCATCGAAGATTGTGAAGTGCAGTATAAATGTACTAACTTATATCATAAAGCGTCTGAAGGGGGCATACGCTGGGACGATCCTTCCTTGAAAATTGACTGGGGCATTGAAAATCCGCTTGTGTCAACGAAAGATCAGGAATTGCCGTATTTAGATGAAATAGAATCTAGCCTTACTTTTTAAATGAGAAAAAATTTAGCTGCCACGCTTCTGATCTGCTTTACAAGTTTGTTTTTTTCTTGTAAGTCGTACTATCAGTTTAGAATGTTTGAAACCGATGCAAGCATTTTTGTTGATTCCATTGAACAGATGCGAAACAGCTCTACCAGTGAATACACCATTGCAATCAACGATGTCATTACCCTGGAAGTATATACCAACGGGGGTGAACGCCTGGTAGATCCAAACGATGCGCTTACCGATGGCCAAACATCAACCGTTAAGGATAATCCGCCGCAGCCCAAATACACGATCTACTCAGACGGCTGTGCACATTTGCCCATGGTTGGCAATGTGCAGCTGAAAGGATACACCGTGTTCCAGGCAGATAGTATTCTCGCTGTAAAGTATGCGGCATTTTATACGGCTCCGTATGTTAAAACCAAACTGCTTAGCAAGCGGGTAATTGTTTTCGGACCGGATGGCGGTAAAGTAATTCCGCTGGAATACCAGGACATGAACCTGATTGAAGTGATTGCCCAATACGGTGGAATCAAAATAGACGGAAAAGCAAACAACATCCGTGTGATCCGTGGTGATCTCCGTAACCCGGATGTACAGCTCATCAATTTAAATACCATTGAAGGGTTAAAACTTGCCCATACCGATATTGAACCGGGAGACATTGTATACATTGAACCGAAGCGGAGAGTATTTAAGGAAACCCTTACCGATATCTACCCGCTTGTTGGCATTACCACGAGTCTGGCAACCTTATATTTGTTAGTTACCAAATAATATGTCGATACACGAAAGTCAAAAGCCTTTTTCTGATAACTCGTTTGGTCAATACGAAGAAGAGGTCCAGAATATCCTCGACCCTTACAAGCTTCTGATTGTCTTTAAGAAATCACTTATTGCAATGGCCCTTATCGGAGTCTTCACGCTGATGGGTGTCATTGTTTTTATCCGGTATGCCAAACCCGTTTATGAATCCAGTTCAACCATCAAGCTGGAAAATAACAACCGCACCAACTCCCTGGGCTTATCCAATACCGGCAGACTGGAAGAAGAAAGTTCAAGCCTGGCGGGGGAGCTTGAAATCATCCGCTCACCTATTGTCCGTGAAAAAGTAATCTCTGACCTGCAGCTGAATATTTCCTATTACGTGTATGGAAATATCCTGTACGAAGAGCGTTTCAAAACCTCGCCCTATGTAGTTTCCTTTGTGGAAGATTATTCAAAGGTTGCATACGATACCCCACTGGACATACAGATTGTTGACGATGAAACTTTTCAGCTTGAAAAAAAAGGCTTCGTAGAGAATTTCACTTTCGGAAAAGTATGCAAAACTCCTTTTGGAACATTTACACTTAAGAAAACTGCTTATTTCGACGATTATAATAAAAAACAAAAAACATTCTTCAAATTCAACAGCCCCGGTGCGCTGAATAATTACTTCCAGCAAAATTTATTTGCAGATGTTGCCAATATTGAAGCCCGTACCTTATACGTTTCTTTTAAAGACCACAATGCAGTCAAAGCCTACAGCATTGTAAAGTCAATCGACTCCATCTACTTCGAACAAACATTGCAGCAAAAATTAAAAACCTTTGACCAATCCATCGAATTCTTAAATACTTCTATTAAAAAAGCGGAAGAAAATTTAATAGATGCGGAAAAGAAATTTGAAACATTCATGCGTAACAACAAGACCATGGATGTAATGGCCGATTACACGAAGTTTTCGGAGTTGCGCGATGAAAACACCATCGAGATCAAAGACCTGCAATTCAAGCTGGAACTGTTAAAAAATCTGAAGGGTTTAATTGACGCGAATAAAGATCTGGAAGAATTTATTCCCTTGCTTTCAAAGCTGGAAGATGAGCAGTTGTTAAATCTGGTTGAAGGGTTGAACACCCTGAACCAGGAAAAAGAAAGTCTGTTGTTGTCGCAAAGTGAAAGCACTTACGCCTATCAGAAAAAGAAAGCAGCGGCGCTCAAAGCAAAGCAGGACGTACTTGACCTGATCAAGCAGAATGAACAAATCACTCAAAAACAAATTCACGATCTCAACCTTGACAAATTCGAAATAGAAAGTTCCATCCTTTCTTTCCCTGCAAAGGAAACCGAAATGACCCGTTTGAAAAGGCATTACAACCTATATGATAAATTTTACGGGTTGCTGATGGATAAAATGGTTGAGCAGGGTTTAACAAAAGCAGGTGTTACTGTAAATTTTATTGTACTGTCTCCGCCTACGGTTGAAAATACGCCGATCTATCCGAAGAAAGGAATCCTTTTACTTTCGGGTGTGGGTATTGCCATCCTGCTGAGCTTGTTGCTGGTTGTGGTACGCTTCTTGATGTACGATACCATTACAACCCTTGCGGAACTTGAGCGCTCCATCCCGATTCCGATCATTGGCAGTGTGCCTGAATATGTAGCTGACAAAATGTATTTCTCTCAATTGATCGTTGATAAAAAATCAAAATCTGCCATCAGCGAATCGCTGCGTTCCATCCGTACAAACCTGGAGTTCATTACATCCAAAAAAACATCCAAGGTTATAACGGTTACTTCAACCGTGGGCGGTGAAGGAAAAACATTTGTGGCGGTAAACCTTGCGGCCGTGATCGCATTGACCAACCAGCGCGTGGTGGTGCTGGATCTGGACATGCGTAAGCCAAAGATTCACCTGGCCTTCGGCGCTGAAAACCATATCGGTTTAAGTACTATTCTGATCGAAAAAAATACGATGGCAGAATCCATCCAGCATTCAAGAATTCCGGATCTGGATTTTATAACTGCCGGACCAACACCGCCAAATCCTTCCGAATTAATTTTGCTGCCAACGCTTGATAAATTAATTGAAGATCTGAAATTAAAATACGATGTAATCATCATTGATACACCTCCCGTAGGTATTGTAACAGATGGTATTCTGCTGATGTCAAAATCAGATGTACCTTTGTATATTGTTCGTATCAATTACTCTAAGTTCTTTGTTGCCCAGGAAATCAAACGCACATTAAACAGAGGTGGCTATAACAAACTTCGTGTTATTGCCAACGCTGTTCCTACCAACAGAGGCTTCCGTTATAATTACGGATATTATGAAAATGAATCGGCGTCTAAACCAAAAAGCTGGATCAAAAAAATAATTGAAAAAATATGAGCTTTCTGAGCCAGCTCTTCTCGAAAAAACCGGAAACCCCTGCGGATGATTTTATCTTTGCGGATATGCATTCACACCTGATTCCGGCCATTGACGACGGATCAAAAAGTCTGGAAGAATCTGTTGCGCTGGTTAAAAACCTGAAAGCTTTGGGCTATAAAAAAATCATTACGACGCCGCACATCATGGGCGATTTTTTTAAGAATACCCGTGAAACCATTGTGCCGGGTTTAAAAATGCTTTCAGATAAACTGGCTGAAGAAAACATTGATATAATACTCCAAGCCGCCGCTGAATATTATCTGGATGAATGGTTCATGGAAAAACTTGAAAAAGACGAGCCGCTGCTCACCTTTGGGAAGAATTATGTATTGTTCGAAACGTCATACATGAATGAATCGCGTCAATTACACCAGGCAATATTCCTGATGCGCTCAAAAGGTTATTCCCCGGTTCTTGCTCACCCGGAACGCTATACCTATTTATACGAAGGATTTGATCACTTCCGGAAGATTTACGACATGGGCGTTTTGTTCCAGGTTAATCTGAATTCCCTGGCTGGTTATTATTCCAAACCGGCAAAGCATTTTGCTGAAAAGCTCATTGATCACAAAATGGTTGATTTTGTTGGTACCGATTGCCACGGAGAGCGGCACATAGAAGTGCTGCATAAAGTAAAAGCTTCTCCTTATTACAATAAACTTAGAGATCTGCCTCTTTTAAACAACAGCTTACTTTCATGATTCTGGTTACAGGTGCAAATGGTCTGGTGGGAAGTTTTGTATGTGCACACCTCACCCAAAAGGGGCACAAAGTGCGTGCGCTTGTCCGTAAAAATTCAGATACATCTTTATTAAAAAATCTTTCCGGCGGACTGGATATTTTTACCGGCGATGTAAGCGATACAGGCTCTCTGCTTGATGCCATCAGTGGTGTTGAATATGTTGTGCATACAGCAGCCATTATTTCATTCTGGAATAAAAGAAATACAGAAATGTACCAGACTAATGTGATTGGTACGCGTAATCTGGTAGATGTATGCCTGGAACACAATATTAAAAAATTCATACATGTCAGCTCCATTGCTGCTGTGGGCCGCAAGACAACGGATACACACATCAGTGAAACAAATACCTGGGAAGATTCCTCCCTGAACTCCTACTATGCTGAATCCAAGCATCAGGCCGAAGTGGAAGTGTACAGAGGCATGGAGGAAGGACTAACAGCAACGATCGTCAATCCATCCATTATCCTAGGACCAGGCCTGAACAGCTCCATCAGCGGACGACTGTTTAAGTATGTTGCCGGTCAACATAAATTTTATACAGATGGTTATCTGAATTATGTTGACGTACGGGATGTAGCAGACGCCATCGAAAAATTATTGTTTGATGCCGACAGTAATGGTGAGCGCTATATTCTGAATGGTGGTATCACGAGCTATAAAGATTTCTTTGCACAAGTTGCCGGTACGCTGCAGGTAGCAGCACCGTCGGTTCGTGCAACAAATTTTATGCGCCAGGTTGTATGGCGCATCGAAGCTGTAAAATCTTTCTTTACCGGTAAAGAACCGCTGATCACAAAGACTACAGCAAAGACAGCAGCAAATAAAATTGAATATTCTTCCGCAAAAATTATCAAGGCAACACAAATCTCTTTCAGACCTTTATCTGATACAATCGAATGGACCTGCAGTAAGTTGTTTCATTAGGTTATTAAACGCAAGAGAACGCAAAAACTAAAACTTAAAATAAATTCCAATCTTTAAGCGATTTCCTTTTTATACCTAAAATTTCCCTTCGCGCACCCTTGCAGAGCAATAAAGAAAACCAACAAAAATTTAACCCTTTCATAGCAATAAAACTTCCAACCCGCAGTTAACTTAAAAACGGCTTGCAGACAGGCCTGTACAGCCAGTTGAACACGTTGTTAAAGTAATTTAAAGCTGAAATAATATGGTTTTTACCATTGTTTTTTCATTTTTCTGCATGTTTATAAATATTCATACAGGTATAAATGAATTAATTTTTAATTTTTTAGCTTTAAACATAATCACAGCGTATAACTACTAAAATGTGAGACTATGGCCAGACAGAATAAACGACAATCAGAAGATCGGGAATTGGCCAGAAAATTTGAGGAACTTCTTAAAGAAGGAACTCCTGGCTTTTTTGACGTAAGTGTTTACGAAAGTATTATTCAGTATTACCTGGAAGGT
>NZ_JBQCDF010000181.1:0-2911 GCF_051961495.1 Cytophaga sp.
TGGTAGCAGGCAACAATATCAAAAATATTTTTTAAGAAACAATGTAATCCAACGATATTCTGCAAATATTTACGGGGGCAGTGCAATTAACGCATTTTCATTATCTGTAAGTTACGATAAAAACGCTGGCGAGCTAAAGCAAATCTCTGATAAAATAAACGTGCATGTTGAAAATACAATACATCCTTTAAAAAATCTCGTAATCAACACCGGCGCATATTATACCAACAGCAACAGCACCTCCGGCCTTGCTGCCTACAATACGATTATGATTGGCGGGCGGCAGGTCCCTTATCTTAGGTTTGCTGATGATGCCGGCAATCCGGTGCCGGTCGCTACCGGTTATCGGAACGAATATACGGATACAGCGGGCGGGGGTAAATTGCTCGATTGGAAATATTATCCTCTCGAAGATTACAGGCACGATCTGTCAAAAAACACCCTTAGTGAATTATATGCTAATATCGGCCTCCAATATGAGTTCAGCCACGCGCTTAATGCTCAAATCCAATACCAGTATCAGAAACAGGAGTCGAATACTTCCCGGGTATCTGATATAAACAGTTTTACTGCGAGGAGCCAGATCAACGAATTTAGCCAGATCGATTACCTCTCAGGTATGGTAATTAACAGGATTCCAAAAGGCGGAATACAAACTACTTATAATTCTTATGCTCAATCTTATACGGCAAGAGGCCAGTTAAACTTTAACCAAACATGGGGCGATCATAATCTTGCAGCTATTGCCGGCGCAGAAGTAAGACAGTTTCAGACTTCAGCCGGCCAGGGTATTATTTATGGGTATAATGAAGATCCGGTTAAGTATTCAAGTGTTGATTATGTTACTTACTATCCTACGTTTACTACCGGTAGTTACCAGCAAATCCCGGATAATCTGTCTTTTAGCCATACCGTTAATCGTTTTGTTTCTATGTATGCGAACGCTTCTTACACCTATAAAAACAGATATATAATTTCTGGCAGCGCAAGAAAAGATGGTTCTAATATTTTCGGAGCAAATACCAATGATAAATGGAAGCCATTGTGGTCAGCAGGTATGAACTGGAAGTTATCAAAGGAATCCTTTTATCATATTTCTTTTTTACCCGTTCTTGGACTGAGGGCTACTTATGGTTACAGCGGTAATGTAGACCTTAGCAAAACTGCTGCCGCTGTGGCAATTTACAGAACAGATGCACCGTCAACCGGCTATCCTTATGTTACAATAAAAACTTTGAATAATCCAAATCTAAGATGGGAGAAAACGGCTATGCTGAATCTTGCTATCGACTATGCCATCAAAGGCGGCCGACTAAGCGGGTCGTTTGAATATTATCATAAAAAAGACACCGATTTATATGGCCTTACGCCCTACGATTATACGACTTGGGGCGCAAGTCCTCACATTGTCGAAAATATCGCCGGCATTAGTGAAAACGGGATAGATTTAACAGTAAACAGTACCAACATTATTCGTGGATTTAAGTGGAATACAACTTTCTTTCTTAATTACAACAATAACAAAACTACCAGTTATAACCTGCCGGAATCCAAACAAATCTTTTCAAAACTTGGATCAGGAGTATCCATTATTCCGGTAATTGGGAAACCACTGTATTCCATTTCTGCGTATAAGTGGGCCGGCCTCGATCAGAACGGAAATCCGCAGGGATATCTTAACGGGAAAAAAAGCACCAATTACGATTCCATACAAATTGAGGCTTTAAACAAAGGAACAGGTGGAAACGTCGTTTATATCGGCCCTTCAAGCCCGGTAGTCTTTGGCTCGCTGATCAACACATTGAGCTGGAAAAACTGGTCCCTTTCCGTTAACTTGTCCTATAAGCTTGGTTATTATTTTTTAAAGCCGGTTTTATCCTATTCTGCCTTGATTAATTATGGCGCAGGCAGCAGAGATTTTGTAAAAAGGTGGATCAAAGCCGGTGACGAATCAAAAACAAATGTTCCTGCCTTTATTTATCCTGCAAGTGACAGCAGAGATAACTTTTATCAGCTTTCGGAGATCAATGTGCTTAAAGGAGATCACATCAGGATACAGTATGTGAACCTGTCGTGCTCTCTTCCTTCAAATAATTCTGTTCGTCCGATTGAACTGTATATCAACTGTAGTAATCTTGGTATTATCTGGCGCGCCAATAAGGAAAGATTAGATCCGGAATACCCGGCGACCTTACTACCTGAAAAATCTTTTGCTTTAGGCCTCAGGGCTAACTTTTAAATTCTTTCATGATGAAACAAAATATTCAAAAACAGCCGTATGGCTTCCTGCTAATAATACTGGTTACGATGGTGTATGCCCAGTTTATTTCATGCAAAAAATATTTAGATAAAAAATCAGATAATGCTTTGGTAACACCCACTACTCTTGAAGATCTGCAGGGAATGCTGGATGATAACAACCTGATGAACGCAAACACTTCCGGCTTTGGTGAGGCTTCAGCCGATGACTATTTTGACCAGGAAAATATTTATAATTCTTTCGATGATATAGCAAAGAAAGAATATTTGTGGAATTTGAGGGTTTATTATGACCCAAACGACTGGGGTGCTGATTATAATGTTATCTACAATGCAAATTATTGCCTTGATCAGTTGAGTTTCATACATAAGACTCCGGGCAATCTTGATGAGTGGAACAACGTTAAAGGTGCTGCACTTTTTTATCGGGGGTATTATTATTTAGGATTAATATGGGACTATGGAAAGGCTTATGATGAGGATAGTTCAAATACCGACTTAGGCATAGTTTTGAGAAAGAGCTCAGATTTTAATATTCCTTCCGCAAGAGCAACGGTTATGGCAAGTTATAACCAGGTGATCAGTGATTTGACCGAAGCATCTGAATATCTTCCCATGAACTCATCCCATCCCATGCGGCCTTCCAGGCCCG
>NZ_JBQCDF010000182.1:0-32183 GCF_051961495.1 Cytophaga sp.
GCAATTATAAATCAGCTGTTGTTGCACTCAATAATTTTATAAAAGATTATCCGAATTCAGAATATACAGAGAAAGCTTATTTCACTTTGTATACATCGCAGTACCACCTGGCGAAAAAGAGTATTCATGGAACAATACAAAGAGACAGATACTTTCAGGCGTTAAGGTATTATGAAGATTTTCTGAATAAATATCCAAATACGCAGCATAAAAAAATGGCCAATGTTTACTACGATGATATCGTTAAGGAATTAGGCAAAATGAACATAAAATAAATACATTCACATAACATAATAATAGATTGAAATCACCAATTGTATCCGCAAACTTAGTTACCAGAGACAACGATAAGATCGCTGAAAAAACTGGCAATATTTATGAATCACTTGTGGTAATTTCTAGACGTGCTAGACAAATTTCTATCAAGATAAAAGAAGAACTAAACTCTAAACTGGCAGAGTTTGCTTCTAAAGAAGATAACTTAGAAGAGATCTTTGAAAACCGTGAACAGATTGAAATTTCCAAGTATTATGAGAGAATGCCTAAGCCTTCTACATTGGCTACGGAAGAATTCCTAGAAGATAAAGTTATGTTCCGTCATACCGGGATTGCATCTGCAACTCCTAAAAAAGACGACGAAAAATAAGAAGTAATATGACCTTACGCGGACGGAATATTCTGTTAGCGGTGTGTGGTAGTATCGCTGCATATAAGGCTGCGTTTATTGTACGATTACTTAAAAAACAAGGAGCAGAAGTGCGTGTTATTATGACGCCTTCTGCTCTTGGTTTTATTACACCTCTTACCTTGTCAGTATTGTCTGAATATCCGGTGTATCATTCTTTTACCGAGGATGAAAACGGATCATGGAACAACCATGTTGAAATAGCTTTGTGGGCAGACTTGCTGCTTATTGCACCAGCCTCTGAAAATACCATTGGCAAAATGGTAAATGGCATTTGCGATAACCTCGTATTGTCGGTGTATTTTTCTGCCAAATGTCCGGTATATGTTTGTCCGGCAATGGATCTGGACATGTATAAACATTTTTCAACGCAGGGAAATATTCTGAAGCTTAAAGAGCATGGCGTAAAAATTATTGATGCGGAATTTGGCGAGCTCGCAAGCGGCCTGGTAGGCCAGGGCCGATTAGCCGAGCCGGAGCATATTGTCGGTTTTTTAACACAGCACATTGGAAGCGACGCACCATTGGCTTCGAAGAAAATGTTAATCACTGCTGGTCCTACATACGAAGCCCTGGACCCTGTACGTTTTATTGGCAACCATTCATCCGGTAAAATGGGAATAGCGTTAGCCATTCAGGCCTGGAAGATGGGCGCAGATGTTACGCTTGTTTGCGGACCAATACACGAACAGCTTTTGAAAAATATACCTGTCGGTATTCAGATACATAAAGTAGTTTCTGCCCAACAGATGCTTGAGGCAGTTACAGCTAAGATCGCGTACCAGCACATCGCAATTTTTGCGGCTGCAGTAGCAGACTATACACCTGAAGAAGTGTCGCCAATAAAATTGAAAAAAGCCGAAGACTCTTTCACAATCCGGTTGAAGAAAAATCCGGATATTGCTCAGATCTGCGGACAAAATAAAAAAGCAGAGCAGCTTTTTGTTGGTTTTGCCCTGGAGACAAATGATGAGGAAACAAATGCACTCAAGAAAATGAATGCAAAGAATTTTGATGCAATTGTTTTGAACTCATTGAATGACGCAGGAGCTGGCTTTGCCGGCGATACAAATAAAGTTACCATATATTCGAAAAAGAAAGATGCAGTGGTAACAGCTGTTCAAAGCAAGGATATTGTCGCGAAGGAAATATTAACTTATTTATTATCACTATGAAGAATAAACTTTTTGTGCTTCTGGCTTTTCTTTTACTGATCCGGGGAATGGAAACCTCTGCACAGGAACTTATGGTGAATGTTACAATTGATGCATCTCAGATCCCGGATATGCAGACATCAGTTACTGCAGATATGAAACAAACGATTTCCAGATTTTTGAATGACCGTAAATGGACTAATGATAATTTTGAAACACAAGAACGGATTCGTGGTAACTTTGCAATAACTATTACCGGACAGCCATCAGCATTTACCTACACGGCAACATTACAGGTTCAGTCTACACGTCCTGTGTACGGTACTTCGTATGAGACTACCTTGATCAACTACTTTGATAAGAATTTTAATTTTGAATTGAATGTAGGCCAGCCATTGAATTATAACGACAATATGTTTTCATCCAATCTTACGTCCATGCTGGCCTTTTACGCCTACGTGATTTTGGCATTGGATTATGACAGTTTTGGCAAATTGGGTGGTCAACCTTATATTGAAAAAGCATATAATATTGTGAATATAGCTGCTGAAGCCGGTGGCGGCTGGGCTACAAGCGGTGATCCCAATAACCGTTATGGTTTGATTGAAAACCTGAACAGTCAGATGATGCTGCCGTTCAGGGAAAATTTCTACAACTATCATCGCCTGGCACTGGATACATATCTGAAGGATGCCGCAGCTGCCAGAGTCAAGATCATTGATATGTTAAAAGCGTTGAAACAGGTGAATCAGCTGAAACCATATTCTATCCTGATCAGAAGTTTCTTTTTAGCAAAAAGGGATGAACTGATTAATATTTTCCGTGATGCTGCTATTGAACAGAAAACGGTA
Source organism: Cytophaga sp. (assembly GCF_051961495.1). NCBI lineage: Bacteria > Pseudomonadati > Bacteroidota > Cytophagia > Cytophagales > Cytophagaceae > Cytophaga > Cytophaga sp. The sequence continues at coordinate 2,691 of NZ_JBQCDF010000182.1, forward strand.
GCCGTAGGCTTGCTCCGGGAGCTGGATCCACTGAATTCGGAACGTTACAACGTTATCCTGAAGTAATTGTCCGGTTGTTTTTTTGTTTCTCGTTTGCTAGTATTTAACTTGCCTTTATGGGAAAACGTTTACAACGAATGAATGGAACATCCATTCCACAAAAAAGAAATGAACTCCTGAATACAGAAGTGCATCTGGTGATGAAAGATAATACCATCTTTCATGGAGTGATCAGTTTGCTTACAGAAACAACCTGTCAATTCAAGGACTACAGAAGTCAAAAACATACTTTTTCAATTTCAGATATTGCTGAAGTTATTACCGATCAAACGACTGCTTACTAAGACGACACATGCTGCAAAATTTAACTATACAGAATTACTCGTTAATTGAAGATCTGGATCTCAGCCCATCTCCCCATTTTAACATCATTACCGGAGAAACAGGTGCAGGTAAGTCTATCATGCTGGGCGCAGTAGGGCTTTTGTTGGGTAAGCGTGCTGACACGAAAGTTTTATTGAACGAAGAAAATAAATGTATTATCGAAGGTGTATTTCAGATTGGAAACTATGCACTTCAAGGATTGTTTGAAGCAAACGACCTGGATTATTCGGATACATGCATTATACGCCGGGAAGTTAGTTCGGCAGGTAAATCAAGAGCATTTGTAAATGATACTCCGGTAACACTGGAGATTCTTAAAAAATTAGGTGATTATTTAATGGACGTGCATTCTCAGCATGATACTTTGCTGCTGGGTAGTATGATGTATCAGCTATCACTGCTGGATTCTTTTGTATCCCATCCGGAATCCATCCATGCATACCAGCAGGTCTTTAAGAAATATAAATCGCTGCAGCACCTGTTAAAGGAGAAGGAAACGATGTTGAATGAATTACAACTGCAGGCAGATTACAATCAGTATATCTACACAGAATTGCACGAAGCGTCTCTAAGCTCAGGTGAAATGGAAGAAAAGGAAAGTTCGTTAAAGAAAATCGAACACGCTGAGGACATCAAGCAGAAGTTAGGTGCAGCGGGTAAGTCCATTTCAGCTGAACAGGGAGTACTGTCTGTACTGCAGGTATCTAACAAACAGTTGCAATCCATTAAACAATGGTCGCCGGCCTACGAAACACTTGCAGAGCGCTTTCAATCCGTTTATGTTGAATTGAAAGATCTGGAGGCAGAGCTTGAAGCAGAATCAGAAAAGGTGGAATACAATCCGCAATTAATCGCTCCTTTGGAAGAGCGCCTCAATAAAATATATTCCTTATTAAAAAAACATCGTGTACAGACTGTAGAAGAATTGCTGGCTATACAGGAATCGCTTGAAGGCAAGGTTGTTTCTTTGGAACAGCTGCAGCAGGAATTAGCAAACATCAAAAAAGAATCCGATATGGCTTATAATACTGTATTGATGCAGGCTAAAAGGATTTCAGAAAGCAGGAAGAAGGCTATTCCTGTTTTTGAAAAAGAAGTGAAAGGCCTGTTGAAAGAACTGGCGATGCCGGATGCTACGCTCAGGATTGAATTGGGCGAGGAAGAGCCGAGCTTGAGCGGTATCGATTCTATCCGTATGCTTTTCAGCGCTAATAAAGGGATCGCGCCTGGTGAGCTGAAATCAGTAGCTTCAGGAGGAGAGTTCTCCCGGTTGATGCTTGCAATAAAGTATGTGCTGACAAATAAAGTTGCTTTACCAACAATCATCTTTGACGAGATAGATACAGGTATTTCCGGAGAAGTTTCAATCAAAATGGGAAAGATGATCCGTGAAATGTCTAAAGAGCATCAGGTGATTGTGATTACACATTTACCGCAGATCGCATCCATGGGAGATAAACATTATTTTGTTTACAAGGATATCTCCGGGAAACGCTCTGTAAGCCGGATGAAAGAGTTGAACAGCAAAGAACGCGTATCTGAAATTGCTAAAATGATCGGTGGTGAAAATCCAAGCTCTGCAGCCATGACAAATGCGAAGGAGATGCTGGCAGCCCAATAAACCCTGTTATAGCTAAATTTATTGTATATTTGAAGTTACATTATACTATTACTATCCATGGCTTATAATCTGTTAAAAGGAAAGAGAGGAATTATTTTCGGTGCTTTAGATGAAAATTCCATTGCATGGAAAGTCGCAGAACGAGCGCATGCAGAGGGCGCAGTATTTACATTGACAAATGCTCCTATTGCTATGCGCATGGGAGAGATTAATAAGCTTGCAGCGAAGTGCAATGCTACGGTTATTCCGGCAGATGCAACCTCTATAGAAGAAATAGAAAATCTGTTTGATAAAACTATTGAAATTCTGGATGGCAAAATAGATTTTATTTTACATTCGATCGGCATGAGTCCCAATATCCGTAAGGGTAAAGAATACGGAGAACTTAACTACGATTGGTTTTTGAAGACATTGGATGTATCGGCTTTGTCGTTTCATAAGATCATGCATGTGGCAGAGAAAAAAGGCGCCATGAATGAATTCGGTTCCATTGTAGCCTTGACGTATGTTGCAGCTCAGCGGTCGTTTCCGGATTATACGGATATGGCAGATGCCAAGGCAACTTTGGAATCCATTGCCCGGGGGTATGGCGCGCGGTTTGCCAAACTGAAAAATGTTCGGGTTAATACCATTTCCCAATCTCCGACTATGACCACTGCAGGTAAAGGTATTTCAGGCTTTGATGCCTTCTATGATTTTGCAGATATGATGTCGCCGCTGGGTAATGCAAGTGCAGACGAGTGTGCAGACTATACCATCGTTATGTTTTCAGATCTTACTAAAAAAGTTACTATGCAGAATCTGATGCATGACGGAGGTTTCTCTTCAACCGGTATGACACCGCAAGTCATGCAGATCTTCGAAGAACGGATTTCCCAGTGAAAAAAAGCCAAAAGTAAATACACGGGCCATCTGTTTTATACGGATGGCTTTTCCGTTTAATTAAAGAGTAGTAAAAACTACATAAAAAATTATGGTTGATATTGATTCCATCGAAAGTTATAACTACGATTTACCTCCTCATCGTATTGCGGAGTACCCGCTGGCTGATCGTGCCGCTTCAAAGCTGCTTGTGTATAAGAATAATGAGATTATCGACAGTTCTTTTAAAAACATAGGTGACTATTTACCGGATAATGCATTGCTCGTTTTTAACAATACCCGCGTTGTACAGGCGCGTTTTTTATTTCAGACTGCTACCGGCGCGACGATAGAGATTTTCAGCCTGGAACCCGTGGAAGGCGAGGGCGGGCCGGCAGAAAGCATGAGTGCTGTTGGGAAAGTACGCTGGAAGTGTTTTGTTGGAAATGCAAAAAGATGGAAACAGGATGTACTGGTTCGTACGGTTCAACTTGGATCAGGTGCTACACTTTCATTGTATGCAAAACAGCTTGAACAACGCGATGATTATTACATCATTGAACTAAGTTGGAATAGCGATACAATAACGCTGTCAGAAATTTTTTCTTTACTGGGCGATTTACCTTTGCCCCCTTATATGAAAAGGAAAACAGAAGAATCAGATAAGGTGCGTTATCAGACTGTTTATGCGAAGCATGAAGGATCTGTTGCCGCTCCAACCGCAGGCCTGCATTTTACCGAAAAGATTTTGGATCAATTGTCTGCAAGAGGTATTCAACAGGAAGAGGTTACATTGCATGTAGGTGCCGGTACCTTTAAGCCTGTGAAGACAGCATCTATTGTCGACCACCAAATGCATGCTGAATATATAAGTGTTTCCAGATCATTTCTCGCAAGGCTCATTGAACAGCCGGAGAGGATCGTTATTCCGGTAGGGACCACATCTATGCGGACGCTGGAGAGTATTTATTGGCTGGGTTGTAAACTATTTCATAATCCCTCTGTTTTTGGGGCAGGAATACCTGAACTAACCCAATGGGATGCATACCGGATTGCTCCGGTTTCAGTAAAAGATTCTATTCAAGCGCTCCTGGCATATACAGACAGCAATAAAAAAGAGCAGTTCAGTGCAAAGACTTCTTTGCTTATCAAGCCCGGCTACACATTTGCCATGTGTAAAGCCATTATTACCAATTTTCACCAGCCGAAAAGTACATTATTGTGTCTGGTTTCTTCTTTTGTGGGAATTGAAAATATGAATCGTATTTATGTCTTTGCTCTTGAAAACGACTACCGTTTTTTAAGTTATGGAGACAGTTCTTTATTGTTCAAAACGGAACCCTTGAGTAACAGGGCAATAAACATAAGTTAATATTCCAAAAGTTGAATTTATCAACACTGAAACTACTAATAATGATATTGTCAATGCTAATTATTACATATGTTGAAATTGTTTTACACGCCTTTTTTATTTGATAACAAAGTTATTAACAATTGTTAAATTATATTCTTATATCAAGAATATTTAGTATTAATTAAAGAATTTTAATGTTTCCAAATTGTTAAATTAGTGGTGCTCTGACTAGTGAAAAAGTCAAGCGCAGGCTGTCATTTTTTACTAAAATATTTTTTCACATCTTTGTCATCCCTTGAAAAAACAAGTGAAATAATTTTTAAACACCCTTAAGATATGATTGATGTAAGAGACTGTAAATCAGTTTGGAACAGCTGCCTGGAATACATCAGACAGTGTGTTGGAGAACAAAGTTTTAAGACTTGGTTTGAGCCGGTTGAACCCTTAATGCTGGTTAATAATGTCTTAACAATCCAGGTTCCAAGTCAGTTTTTTTACGAATGGCTGGAAGAGCATTATGTGCATGTGCTTAGGAAAGCAATCGACGAACAATTAGGGCCGGACGGAAGGCTTGAATACCAGATTTTGGTGGATAAAAACGATTTAAATCGTAAATCTTATGGTACAACCTTACATAAAGGTAGTATTATTTCAAGAAGTGTGAATCCGGGTGTATCGAAAGAAGCAAAAGCAGAAGTTGCAGCTCCGACTCAACCAATAGATTCTCAGTTAAATGTAAATTATACGTTCGATACTTTTATCGAAGGGGACTGTAATAAACTTGCCAGATCAGCCGGGATGGCGGTGGCAAATAAGCCTGGAGTAACTTCTTTTAATCCACTATTGGTATACGGAAGCGTTGGTTTGGGTAAAACGCACCTTGTTCAGGCAATCGGTAATCAGATTAAAAAGAATCATTCAGATAAAAAGGTATTATACATGCCTTCAGAGCGTTTTTTAAGCCAGTTTATTGAGGCTATGAAAAACAACGTTTCTCAGGAATTTACAAATCAGTTCCTTGGTTTGGATGTTCTGATTCTGGATGATGTTCAGTTCCTTTCAGGAAAAGAAAAAACTCAGGAAATATTCTTTCATATCTTTAACCATTTACATCAATCGGGTAAGCAGATCATCATTACAAGCGACTGTGCACCGAAAGATATTAAAGGCTTACAGGAGCGTTTATTGTCTCGTTTTAAATGGGGATTGAGTGCGGATTTACAAGTTCCTGATTATGAAACAAGAAATGCCATCATTTGTAAAAAAATGCAATTTGAAGGCATTGAAATATCTGCTGATGTAATTGATTACCTGGCATACAGTGTTGATACAAACATGCGTGACCTGGAAGGTGTTGTGAATTCTCTTATTGCTCAGCACACATTAAGCGGTCGCCAGATTGATCTTGAACTTGCAAAGCAAATCATTCAGAATATTGTTCAGAATGTTGAGACTGAAGTTAACATTGATTACATACAGAAATTCGTTTCGGAATACTTTGCGGTAACAATCGAGCAGATGAAAGACAAGACCCGTAAGAGAGAGATTGTAATTGCCCGTCAGGTTGCTATGTATTTCGCGAAGGAATACACAAATATGTCCTTAAAATCTATCGGAAATCATTTTGGTGGCCGTGATCATAGTACGGTCATCCATGCATTGACTTCTGTTAGTGATTTAATGGATACAGATAAAAAATTCAGAGCTACCATGCAGGATCTGATCAAAAAAATCAAAATCAAATCGGCGTAAAGCTTAATAAGTTTAATTGTCAGGATAATCCTCTAATTTGAAAAAACCGGACGCCATGCCGGTTTTTTTACGTCTTTTAAAAAAGAAAGCGTGATGCAAACCAGCATCACGCTTTCTTTTTTAAAAGACGTTACTTTAAACTATTTTATACGGGTAAAAACAAACTTGCTTTTACTGGAAGTGGTAAGTTCTATTTTGTCTGGTGAAATTTCCTTTAATTTTTCTTTTTCATTAAAAGCTGTTTGATTATCCCGTTTCATCTGAAGGTAACTATCATCGGTAATTTTCCATGTCCCCGTTTTAGTTTCTGAACCACCATCGCTTTCTATGTAGGTGAAATCACTTTTGAATTCCAGGAACATATCGCCTAGTATTGCTTTGGAACTCATAGGTTGCTTCCCTGGACTTTGAATGGTTTGTAATTCCCATTTACCAATAAGCGTTTTTGTGAAATCTGTTTGAGTAAAACTCATGAGCGATAAAACTGCTGCAATGAATACGTACGCAAATGTTGTTCTTTTCATTAGGTTAATTTGTTAAGTAAAATGATGGTTAAAAATAATATTGATAAATCGCACGGGAGCCATTACCACCAACACCTTCAATAATGATCTGTCCGCGAATGTTCTCCAGTATGGCTGCAACCTCTGCAGGTTCATTCATAGGCGTCCTGTTTATGGATGTAATGATAAAACCTTCCGGCAGGCCTAATCGGCTGATAAGGCCGTTTCTGACATTCACAATACGTACACCATTGCTTAACCCCATTTTATCTTTTTCGACTTTAGGTATGGCGCTGAAATCGGCACCGAGTGTTTGCGAAGAATATAGTTCGTGTTTTACAATATCTGTTTTGCCTTCTTCATTTGTTAGTGTTACAAAACATTCTTTAATGACATTGTTTCTTTTGTAAGTAATCTTAACTTTTTCCCCCGGTGATTTGTAGGCGATGTATTCATCAAAGTCGCTTCTTGAATTGATAGCTTTATCATCAAGTTTCAACAGGACATCATTTTTTACCAGGCCGGCTTTGTCTGCTGCTCCGTCTTTTTGCAGATAGGTAATATATGTACCATCAAGAGATGAAAGGTTTAATTGTTTTGCAATAGCTGAATTTAATTCATTTACTTCTGCTCCCATGAATGCTTTTTGAACAACACCGTATTTGATCAAATCGGCAACAACTTTTTTTACAATATCAATCGGAACAGAGAATCCATAACCGGTATAACTACCTGTCTTGGATAAAATGGCCGTGTTAATGCCGATCAGTTCACCTGATGTATTTACCAACGCGCCGCCTGAATTACCCGGGTTAATCGCGGCATCAGTCTGAATGAATGATTCTATCGGGAAACTGCTGTTTACGATATTAATATTTCTTCCTTTTGCTGAAACGATACCTGCTGTTACCGTAGAGGTCAGATTAAACGGGTTGCCTACAGCCAATACCCATTCGCCAATCTTAACCTGTGACGAATTACCAAGTTTAATAGCAGGTAAGTTTTCTGCTTCAATTTTTAAAACAGCAATATCTGAAGATGGATCCGTGCCGATAACTTTTGCTGTATAGGTAGTTTTGTTATGAACTACTTCGATTTTTTCTGCGCGCTGAATAACGTGGTTGTTGGTAACGATATAACCATCGGCAGAGAAGATAACGCCAGAACCAGAACCTGCAACAAAGTTATTACCGCCGCCATTGAAATACCAGTCAAACCAGTTATTTGAATTTTGATTGGCAGAAACAGTCGTGATGTAAACAACACTGGGTGTGCTTATCGCTGAAGCAACTGTAAAGTCAGTAGAAGTAATATTCGCAGATTGCGCATGATTGGTGAAATATGCAGGACTATTCAGATCCCCAGTGTTTACAGAAACAACAGGAGCTGACTGTGAAAAATGCTGTTGCATGTACGATCCTGTTGCACCAGTCAATATGCCTATGAATGATACAAGAAGTATTTTTTTCATAAATTTTAAGATAGGTTATTTTAGATTCGTATTTGTAACGATAAATTTAAAGGCTTATTTAAAAGGATACAATTTTTGATGCCGGTATTATTCTGATAAAACGTGTTGCTGGAGAGACCGGAATGCCAACTTGCCAATAAGATATGGGTGCGGATTTTTTATGAAAATAAGTTGTACCGGACAATACAGTACAAAGCCCGGAAGGCGTCTTTCATGCCAATTTTTTTGCCTTCTTCGTAGGTCCTGCCATAATAAGAAATACCAACTTCGTAGATACGTATACCGGGGATATGAGAAATCCGTGCGGTTATTTCCGGTTCAAAACCAAAACGTTTTTCTTTCAGTATTACCTTTTTGATTATATCACTTTTAAAGACTTTATAACATGTTTCCATATCTGTTAAATTCAGATTAGTAAACATATTGCTGGCAAAAGTCAACATTTTATTTCCGATTGTATGCCAGAAAAATAAAATCCGGTGGGGTTTACCGCCAATGAACCGTGAACCATATACGACATCGGCGAAGCCTTCAGTAATCGGTTGTAGCAGTATGTTGTATTCTCTCGGATCATATTCTAAATCGGCATCCTGAATGATAATAATATCACCTTTGGCTTTTTCAATTCCTGTATGCAGCGCAGCGCCCTTACCCTGATTCACTGCATGATTGTATAAAACAATGTTGTGTCCGGGATGTGCTGTAATGTATTTTTCAATCGTATCTTTTGTATTGTCTTTGGAACAGTCATTCACCAGGATAATTTCTTTCTGTAAACCATTGATGAGCTGTACTTCCAATACTTTATTCAGAATTAAATGAATGGTGCGTTCTTCGTTGTAGGCAGGGATAACGATGGAGAGGGTCTGGGTCATAACTGGGTTCAGGATAGTTTTCAAATTTATTGTTTTTATCGGAATTAAACTCTTTTAGGGGCAATGTTTAAATAAACATTGAATGTAATTCTTATATATTTTTTATCTTGCTAAAGAATATGGGTATACGGTCAATATTAAGCAAACCACTGGCGGCTTGGGTGGTAAAAAAGCAAGAGAAATGGACAAGGAATCCAGTTAAAACTCAGCAACAAGTATTTTTAGAATTAATAAAAAAAGCCGGCGCGACAAAATTTGGCAAGGATCATAATTTCAGTTCAATAAAAACCTTTAAAGATTTTGCTGCACAGGTTCCTGTCAGAGAGTATGAAGGATTTAAAGATTACATAGAACTTGTAAAGCGAGGAACTGAAAATGTACTCTGGCCGGGTTTACCGCTATATTTTGCAAAAACTTCCGGAACAACATCCGGCGTTAAATATATTCCCATCACGAAAGATTCCATTCCTTACCACATAAATGGTGCAAAAGATGCATTGCTGAATTATGTACACACAACAGGCAAATCCTCTTTCCTGGATAAGAAATTAATTTTCTTGTCCGGTAGCCCGGTGATGGAAAAGAAACAGGGTATTTATGTAGGCCGTTTGTCCGGTATTGTTAATCATCATGTGCCTGGATATTTGCGGGGTAACCAACTACCAAGCTTTGAAACCAATTGCATGGATGATTGGGAAAAGAAACTGGATCGCATTGTAGATGAAACCATTAATCAGGAGATGTCACTCATCAGTGGTATCCCGCCATGGGTTCAAATGTATTTTGATAATATCCAGCAACGCACAGGTAAAAAAATCAAAGATGTGTTCCCTTCATTTTCATTACTGGTGTATGGAGGTGTTAATTTTTCTCCATACAAGAAAAAATTAATGGAAAGCATCGGAAAAGAGATTGATACGATAGAAACTTATCCGGCATCGGAAGGTTTTATTGCATTCCAGGATCAGCCGAATCAGTCGGGCTTGCTGCTACTATTAAACAGCGGAATATTTTATGAATTTATTCCAGCTGAAGAATATGGTTCTGAGAACCCGACAAGGCTAACAATCGGCGAAGTGGAAACCGATGTCAACTATGCACTTGTTATGTCTACAAACGCCGGTTTGTTTGGTTATTCGATAGGTGATACCGTAAAATTCGTTTCTACCAGTCCTTACCGCATTGTTGTAACAGGCAGGGTTAAACATTTTATTTCTGCTTTTGGTGAGCATGTGATTGGTGAAGAAGTAGAGCAGGCCATGCAAAATACATTGCTGAAACATCCCGAAGTATCTATAACGGAATTTACCGTTGCTCCCCAGGTAACACCTGCCGGAGGACTCCCGTACCACGAATGGCTTATTGAATTTATTTCATTGCCAGCGGACATGGAACAGTTTGCTAATGACCTGGATCAGGAAATGGTCCGGAAAAATATTTATTACAAAGATTTAATTGTTGGCAACATCTTACGGCCATTAGTTATTACACGTATTGCAGCCGGGGGGTTCATCAATGGCATGAAAAAAATGGGTAAGTTGGGTGGGCAAAATAAAGCTCCGCGCTTATCCAATGACCGTAAATTTGCTGATACTATCCTGAATGAGTTTCCCGCATGAAAGATCCGAATAAAAAATACATAGCAATTTTAGGCTCTACAGGTTCCATTGGAACGCAGGCACTGGAAGTAATCCGGACAAATAAAGACAGATTTGTTGTTGAGGTTTTAACCGCTGAAAATAATGCATCTTTGCTTATTGAGCAGGCAGTTGAGTTCAGACCGAATGTTGTTGTAATAGGAAATGAACTTTTGTATCCACAGGTAAAAAATGCCTTGGAGCCGCTTTACATAAAAGTATATTGCGGTGCCAAGGCTCTTGCTTCTGTGGTTGAAATGGAAGACATTGATATTGTACTTACAGCTCTTGTAGGTTATGCAGGTCTTATTCCAACGATCAATGCTATTAAAGCCGGCAAGCATATTGCACTTGCCAATAAATAAACGCTGGTTGTTGCAGGAGATATTGTTACAAACCTGGCACGCAAACACAAAGTGGCGATTTTACCGGTTGATTCAGAACACTCAGCTATTTTTCAATGCCTGCCCGGAGAGACAATGAACCCGATTGAAAAAATTATTCTTACCGCATCCGGCGGCCCTTTCCGGGGAAAGAGCAGGGCAGAGCTGGAGCAGGTCACCAAGCAGCAGGCACTAAAGCATCCGAACTGGAGCATGGGCAGCAAAATAACCATTGATTCAGCATCACTCATGAATAAAGGATTGGAAGTGATTGAGGCAAAATGGTTATTTGGTCTGAAGGCTGAACAGATAGAAGTTATTGTACATCCGCAGTCAATTATTCATTCCATGGTGCAATTTGAAGATGGTTCCATAAAGGCACAGATGGGTTTGCCGGACATGAAGTTACCTATTCAATATGCGTTTGGTTTTCCTGAACGCTTAAAGGCATCGTATCCCAGATTTGATTTTGCGAAATACCCATCGCTCACATTTGAAGAACCGGATATGAAAACATTTCATAATCTGGCGCTGGCATATGACGCTTTGCGGAAAGGAGGCAATATGCCTTGCATATTAAATGCTGCGAATGAGATTGCTGTGGAGAAATTTTTAAATGACCAGATCGCATTTTTGGAAATGCCTGAAATGATTGCTGAATGTATGGCAAAAGTACCGTATATTGCTATACCGAGTTTAGAAGATTATATTGAAACAGATACCATAACCAGAAAAACAGCACAAGCCTTTTCTCAGCCCAAAATCAAATAAATAATAAAAGTAATACCGGATGGAAGTTATAGTGATGATAGCCCAGTTGATCCTGGGGTTGTCAATTTTAGTTGGAGTACATGAATTAGGGCACATGCTGACGGCCAAATATTTTGGCATGCGGGTTGAAAAATTCTCGATTGGTTTCCCCCCGAAAATTGTAGGCTTTAAAAAAGGAGAAACAGAATACTCCATCGGCGCGATCCCATTGGGAGGTTTTGTGAAGATTTCCGGTATGGTTGATGAGTCCATGGATACGGAAACATTAAAAGCACCGCCACAGCCCTGGGAATTCAGAAGTAAGCCGGCCTGGCAGCGTTTGATTGTTATGCTGGGAGGGATTATTGTCAATGTACTGGTGGCATTTATGATTAATATCGCCTTATGCTTTATTGTGGGCGAAGAATACATCAGCATTGACGAGGTTAACAAACACGGTATTGTAGCCCGGCCAATTGCAAAGGAAATTGGTATTGAAACCGGTGATCATATTGTTGCTGTCAATGGAAAAAAGATTCATGATATCGCTGAACTTTCAGAAGCATTTTTAAATCAGAATGGCTCGATAACTATTTCAAGAAATGGCGTTGAAAAAACTATCTTAATACCTGCAAACCTGCTGGATAAATTAGTAGAGAAGAATGCTGAAGGGTTCATTGAACCTATTATGGCCTATAAGGTTCTTGAAGTTGCAAAAGGTTCGAACGCGGATAAAGGCGGATTGGAAGACGGCGATTCCATTATGCAGATTAATGGCGTGAACGTACCTTTTTATCACCAGTTTAAGGACCAGCTGAATGCAAACAAAAATAAAAAAGTTGAAGTGCTGGTGCATCGTGCCGCAGGAGATAAAAAATTAACAATACAGGTTGACTCTGCAGGAGTGCTTGGTTTCAGACCGGATCTTCTTATTGAACCTTCTGTCAGAAAATTTACTTTCCTTGAATCCATACCTCGTGGTATCACCAATTCTGTAAAAGTAGTTACCGATCAGATAAAAGCTTTTACCAAAATATTTAAAGGCGAATTAAAAGCATCAAATTCTGTCGGCAGCTTCTTCTCTATTGGCAAGGCCTATGGCCCGATTTGGGAATGGTCCCATTTCTGGAGTTTGACAGCAACTTTATCTATGGTATTGGCGTTTATGAACCTGCTTCCTATCCCGGCATTGGATGGAGGACATGTGATGTTCTTATTCTATGAAATTGTATCCGGCAAAAAGCCATCAGACTCATTTCTGGAAAATGCACAAAAAATTGGCATGGCAATTTTACTTGCATTGATGTTATTCGCAATATCTAATGACGTTATCAGGAATTTCTTTTAATTAACCGTTCGACTATGATGATCAAAAAAAGCATTTTTCCAATTGTTTTGTTATTTGTTACCATCGTTACTAAGGCTGGTGTACAGGATTCAATTGGTGTTACTAAAATAAATAACAAGCTGCATCTGCAGTATATGGTCTCTCCGGGAGAGACTATATATGGTATTTCAACAAAATACGGAGTGCCGCTTTCAGACTTATTTGATATTAATCCGGAACTTGAAAATGGATTAAAAGTAGGGCAGGTGGTTAATATTCCATACAATCCTTCTGCAATGGCTAAACCTGCTAAACCGGCAAATCCGAATGCCCAGGTCTACAAAGTACAGCCGGGCGACACCTATTATGGTATTGCAAAAAAATACAATACCAGCGTGGAGCAATTGTTGAAAATGAATAACATGGATCTGAAAGCCGGTCAGGAAATTATTGTCGGTTATTCAAATACAGAATCTGCTGCAACGAAAAATACGACAACCACTTCCGGTACAACTACGAATACAACAGGAACTACTGGCACTGCATCAAATACTACTACCGGTAACACGACTTCAAATAACACAACCACCACAACAACAACAACAACGAAACCTGAAAACACTACAACCACTGGCACAACAACAACGCCGGTGACTACCAAGGTTGATACTTCTTCCACACAGCCTAATCAACCGGTGTTATCAAATGTTTCTAATTATGCGCCACCGTTTAATGATTTAGGTACACCTTATACATACGATCCGGATCGTAAACAAATTCTGGTTGTGCCTTTTGATCCGTATTTATATTTCTCGGATGCGGATGATGAAATTGCCGCTAAATCCAACATGCAGCGCACCAAAGTACGTGAAGTGTTTAGAAAAAGATTGAATACACTTTTGATCGCTCCCGGCTATGAAACCATACACCTGCTTGGTGGTCACAATAGTGATTCATTAACCGACCTGAATAAAATTTATTCTTCTGTGAATTATAATTATCAGGTTGCATTAAACAACCCCAATTCCATTGAGGCTACACAAACACAAACCAATTCTACTAACCCTACTAAAAAAGGAAATTGGATGAAAAACACAGTTGGCTCCATCACTGGAAGTTCAACTGATCCTACAACCCAGTATTCAACACCAACTGATAACGGAAAGTACTTTGGTGTGAATGTCCGCAATCCTGACTTCTTTAAATACTTCGATGAAAAATACAGTATCGATTATTATATTTTCATCAATCAGTTTGAAGTGAAAACAAATTATCAGAACTGTCTGGATCGTGCAGCCTTAAACTATGAACGTACATTCACCGTGCACTATTCAATATTTGATGCTACAGGAAAACAGATCGCCGGCGATAAATTCAAAGTACATTACAACTCTAACAATTGTTATGTATATCAGATCGTAAGCGATAATGTACCGAAGATGGCACAAAAAATCCTGAATCAATTGCCTCCGCCGAATGCAAAATAAGCAGAAAGCAAAATTGATATTAAATAAAAAATCCCTCATACAAATTGTGTGAGGGATTTTTTATTTAAAGGAGGTGAAATTTATTCGCCGGATGTATCTTCTTCGATGAATTCTTCTTCCTGCTGTGGTTCCTTCGGTGGAGCTGCTGTACGTATCAATTCAAACTCCACGCGTCGATTGATTTTTCTATCAGCTTCAGACGTTTCCTGTGGTATAATTGGCTTTTGGCTGCCATATCCAATCGCTTCAATTCTTTCAGGAGCAATATCACCTTTTTCCATCAGGTATGCTTTGATGGCATCAGCACGTGCCTGTGAAAGCTTTAAGTTTGCTGCCTGGTCTCCGCTGCCATCTGTATGGCCTGAGATGATCAGTTTAATGTTCGGATGATCTACCAGGAAGTCTACAACCTTATCAAGGTCACCATACATCTCAGGAAGAATCTGAGAACTGTTGTTTTCAAATTCCAGGGAAGTGAATTTCCATTTATTATACTTGATTGAGTTTGTCTGAATGTTGATGGTCGTATCACCGTCCAGTTTAAAGGTATGTTCAATCCGGAAGAAGTCATCGCCCTGGATAACCAACAAGTAATCGTTGTCATTATTCAGGTCGAATTCAAACGTACCGTCTTCGCGCATAAACTTAGGCGCCACTTCAATACCATTCGTTAAGTCAATGATTGATACAATACCGGTAAAGGGCTCATTGGTTAACGAATCTGTTAATGAACCTTTCAGCTTAGTATAGGCTAGTGGCTGCGCTTCCATAGGTAAGGGGAAACTGAAAAGATCCAGGTTGGCCAGGTTATCAATTTCTGATTTTGAATAAAATAAGTCACGTGATTTTGAATCAATCGTGAAATAATATTCATCGCCTTCGCCGTTTACCAGTGGCCCGATGTTACGCGGTTCCTGCCATTTATGTTCAAGCATTCTGGATTTATAGATATCATAGGTGTGATAGGTAAAATCAACCGAATCTCTTTTTCCAAAGTTTAACAAATGGCCGTTTGAACTGAAATAAAATACGTGATGCAAGGGGTGATAAAAAGGACTTACTTCATTGCCGCGTGTATTAATGATGGGGCCCATGTTTTGCGCCGGCGCCCAGCCACCTTTGGGCAGTTTGTATGTATACCAGATATCAGATAAACCAAAGCCGCCTATACGGTCAGATGCGAAATACAGCGTGTCTTCCGTGTGAGATAATGTCGGGTGTGAATCCCAGGAAATACTGTTCACCTGAATTCCGAGATTTTCTGCAACAGTCCATTTCCCATCCTCATCCAGATGTGAAACATATATATCACATGAACCCATACAATCCCTGCAATCATACAGAATATCCGGAACGATTCTACTCGCAAAATAAAGTGTACGTCCATCTTTGCTGATTGTCGCAGAACCTTCATTACAATGAGAGTTGATTACGTTGGAGAATGGTAGCGCTTCATCCCAGAATCCGTCATAGTTCATGGAGAAATAAAGGTCTTCATTTTCTCTGTATGCTAACTTCGTAGGAGTAAGAACTTTTTTACGTTTGGTAAAGATCAGAATGTTTCCGCTTACGTTCATGGTTGGGCCGTAATCCGGATAACGCAGGTCATTCACCAGTTCACCCATGTTCAGGAAAACACTTTTGGGCGGTATAAGTGTATCAACAGCTTTTCTGTACTCTACTAGTTGGTAATAATACTCCAGCGGTACATATTTTTCTACACTTGAAGCAGTAATGGTATCATAATATTTTTTAACTTCTTCAATGTTTTTACCGCGGAGATTTTTTAATGCGGTTCTGTACATGAAAAGTGCGCGGTCTCCGAAGCCAAAAAGCTGGTAAAGGCGGCCGAGCTTCCACAGCATGTCTGTGTTTCTGCTGAAGTTCTGGATACCAAAAGAGTTTACATAACGTTCAAGTACAGGTAAAAGACTTTTGTAATCTTTTGCTTCTTCCAGTTTTTTGATTTTCAGATATTCAGCTTCGTCATAGTAAAATGGTATTTTATTGATATTCTTAAATTCAAACTGATACTCTGACCGCATGACAGAAATACTGTCTAATTGGCCTGCTGCTGCAATCGTTTGAAAAGTAGTTTTCTTTTTACCTTTTTGGGGATAGGCTTCATGATAAAAGAGCACAAACGTCAGTATAAGTGAAATACAAACACCAACTTTTTTCAGCTCGTTTATTTTCAAAACTCTTTTGTTAAAAATAGATAATGGCATGCGAATTGTAAAACTTATATAAATATAGTTCTAATTAGATTAAATACGCAAATAATCCTAAAAAAATGCCATATTGGCATAAGATAAAGGTAACGCTGAAGATATGAATAGTATGAATAAAACCGAATGGTCGTTATTGTCAAGTATGTTGGAAACAGAGCCGGTGGAAATGATTCCATTGATTACACCGGAAGAAGAAGCAGAGATGGACAAAGAAGTATTTCCTTCTATTTTACCGATTTTACCTGTTCGCAACATTGTTCTTTTCCCTGGTGTAGTATTACCGATTACTGTTGGCAGACAGAAGTCAATTCGCTTAGTAAAGAAATATTACAAAGGTGACAGAACGATTGGTGTTGTTGCTCAGGAAAACCAGAAAGCGGAAGAACCCGGATTTCAGGATATTTTTAAAATAGGTACGGTAGCCAAAATTCTTAGAATGTTCGTATTGCCGGATGGCAATACCACGATTATTATTCAGGGGAAAAGACGTTTCACGATTGACGAAGAAGTACAGAGCGAACCGTTCCTGCAGGCAAAGGTGAGTATGTTGAAAGACATACATCCAAACATGAATAAAAAAGAAGTGAAAGCACTTCTGCAATCAGTAAAAGAATCAGCAACAAAAATTCTGAAAATGAATCCTGAAATTCCTCAGGATGCACAGATAGCGATTAATAATATTGAGAGTGAAAACTTCCTGACGCATTTTCTTTCTTCCAACATCAATGCTGATTTAAAAGACAAGCAAAAGCTGCTTGAGTTTGATGATGCGGTAGAGCGTGCTACCTGGTTGCTGCAGCTGATGGATAAAGATATCCAGATGTTGGAAATAAAACGCGAGATTCATACCAAAGTACATACAGATATTGATCAGCAGCAACGCGATTATTTCCTGCGCCAGCAGATCAAAGTATTGCAGGATGAACTTGGTGATTTCAGCAGCGAGCAGGAGTTTGAACGTCTGAAGGAAAAAGCGCTTACCAAGAACTGGCCGGATAAAGTACGTCAGCATTTTGATAAGGAACTTTCCAAACTACAGCGCATTAATCCAATGGCGCCGGATTATCCGGTAACATTCAATTATCTGGAGTTGCTGGTTGATTTGCCTTGGGGTGAACATTCAACTGATAATTTTGATCTGGTTCATGCAAAAGAAATTCTCGATGAAGACCATTTTGGTCTTACAAAAGTGAAGCAGCGCATTCTTGAATACCTGGCGGTATTGAAGCTGAAAAACAACATGAATGCGCCTATCCTTTGTTTATACGGACCTCCGGGTGTAGGCAAAACATCTTTGGGAAGATCGGTTGCAAAAGCATTGGACCGTAAATATGTGCGTATGTCGTTAGGTGGCGTGCATGACGAGTCTGAAATACGCGGACACCGCAAAACATATATCGGTGCCATGCCGGGCAAAATCATTCAGGGCATTAAACGATCTGAAACTTCAAACCCGGTATTCATTTTAGATGAGATTGATAAAGTGTCGAAAGATTTCAGAGGCGATCCGTCATCCGCACTTCTGGAAGTATTGGATCCGGAACAGAATTCAACCTTCATGGATAACTTCCTGGAAGTTGAATACGATCTGTCGAAAGTCTTATTCATTGCAACCTCGAACTCTTTGGATACCATACAGCCGGCATTGCGCGATCGTATGGAGATCATAGAGATCAATGGTTATACCCTGGAAGAGAAAATCCAGATCGCTAAAAAATATCTGATTCCAAAACAGAAAGAAGAGCATGGTCTGAAAGTAAAAGATATTTCATTTACAGATGCGGCCATTGTTAAGATCATCGATGATTATACGCGTGAGTCGGGCGTGCGGAATCTGGAACGTAAGATTGGTGCAGTTGTAAGAAACATTGCTGTTTCCATTGCCATGGGCACTGAGTATACAAAGAAAATTCAGCCGGCGCAGGTGCGGGAAATTCTCGGCGCAGAAGACTTTGAGAAAGATACTTACCAGCAGGATGAACTGGCTGGTATCGTAACAGGTCTTGCGTGGACTCCTTTCGGTGGCGAGATCCTTACCATTGAATCCATCATCAGCAAAGGAAAAGGCAAGCTTACCTTGTCTGGCCAGCTGGGTGATGTAATGAAAGAATCTGCTACAGCAGCACTATCATTACTGAAGGCTAATATTGATTCCATTGGCATAGATCACAGAGTGTTTGATCATTTTGATCTGCATATACACGTACCGGCAGGCGCTACGCCAAAAGACGGCCCTTCTGCGGGTATCGCTTTGTATACATCGCTGGCATCAACCTTTACGCAGCGGAAGATTAAACCGGCATTAGCCATGACGGGAGAAATTACATTGCGCGGCAAAGTATTACCGGTCGGAGGGATTAAAGAAAAAATCCTGGCAGCAAAACGTGCCGGTATTAAGGAGATCATTCTAAGCAAAAAAAATCAGAAGGATATCGATGAAATACACAAGCCGGATATCAGTGATCTGAAGTTTCACTTTGTAGAAACTGCAGATGAAGTACTGGCCATTGCTTTGTTGAAACAAAAAATCAAGAAACCTTTTAATCTTCAGATTCCTGAAGAAGCAAAGAAGGACACAAAAAAATAGCAGCTAAATTCCGGCAGCAGATACCAATCTGCTGCCGATTTACGTTTTCCCGATATCTATGAGGCATTTACGGTTTTTATTTTTGGTGGGCGGATTGATTCCCTTGCTTACATTCGGCCAATTGGGAGGACGTGCAGGTTACTCATTTTTAAATGTTCCGGTAGCGGCGCGACAGGCGGCCGTGGGAGGAATCAACGTTTCTATCCTGGACAGAGATGTGGCCATGGGATATGCCAATCCTGCCTTATTGAATGATTCCATTCATAAGAACATAAGTTTTACATACCAGCCGTATTTTGCGGATATTAAAAAATCAACACTCTTTGGAGCATATAAGCTGAAAGATGATAAAGGTACGCTGAGTGCAGGCCTTAATTATTTTAACTATGGCGCCATCAATGAAATTGACGCTTCGGGAAATGAAACAGGTACCGTATATCATCCCAATGAATTTGCACTGGTAGGTGGTTATGCAAGGGGCCTGGGCCCGTTCTCCATGGGCGTAAATGCCAAATTGGTTTATTCAAATATTGCAGCCTTTAATGCGGCGGCCTTCATGATCGATTTTGGCGCTCTGTACAAACACCCGACTCAGCAGCTTACGGTGGGTCTGGTGGCTAAAAACATCGGATTCAATTTGAAAAATTATGTAAAAGGAGATTATGTAAATCTGCCCATGGATCTGCAATTAGGAGCTACATTTAAACCGGAGCATATGCCGTTGAGGTTGTCTGTCACTGCACATCACTTATATAAATTTGATTTCGTGTATAATGATCCGGCAATCAACGTAAAGGTAAACCTGGATGGTTCTGTAACACCTATTGAAACAACTTTTACAGATAAGCTGCTAAGGCATTTTGTTATTGGCGGAGAATTTCTGTTTACAAAAAATTTTCATGCCCGCTTCGGATATAATTTCATGATGCGCCGGGAACTGAAGCTGCAGGACAAGTCAGGCGCAGCCGGTCTTTCATGGGGCTTTATGCTACGGGTGAAAAAATTTGACATTGGCTTTACAAGAGCATATTATACTATTAAAGGTGGTACAACTTTCTTCACCTTAGGTATGAATATCAACGAATGGATTAAAAAATAATTTACATACAGCAATGACAGCGTTAGAGAATTTCTATACACCTACACAGATCGTAGCAGAGTTAGATAAATACATTATCGGGCAGCATGATGCAAAAAGAAATGTTGCCATTGCTTTACGCAACCGCTGGAGAAGGATGTATGCACAGGAGGATATGCGTAAGGAGATCATGCCGAATAATATCTTACTGATCGGACCAACAGGCGTGGGAAAAACAGAAATAGCAAGACGCCTGGCAAAGCTGGCCGATGCACCGTTTACCAAAGTTGAAGCATCTAAATTTACAGAGGTAGGTTATGTAGGCCGTGATGTGGAGAGTATGGTGCGTGATCTTGTTGAACAGTCTGTCAACATGATAAAAGCAAAGAAGAAAGAAGAAGTAAAAGTGAAGGCTGAACAAGCCGTTGAAGATATCATTCTGGATTTACTGATTCCGCCGGTAAAGAATACCGGAATGGGATTCAAAAACTCAGCTTCAGCGACAGAGCCGGCTGTCATGCCGGATAGCGACCAGGAGTTGAATGAGCGCACGCGCGAATTGTTCCGGGAGAAGATTCGTTCCGGTGAACTGGATGAACGTAAAGTGGAAATCAATGTGCAGCAGCAGGGGCCAGGCGTAGGTGTTGTAGGTGGGCCGATGGATGAAGCATCTATGATGAATATCCAGGAAATGATCGGTAACATGATGCCGAAGAAAACTAAAAAACGCAAGCTGAGCATTGCGGAAGCACGCAAAATATTACTGGATGAAGAATCGTCTAAATTGATTGATATGGACGATGTGAAAGATGAGGCGATCCGCAAGGCAGAAAACATGGGTATTATCTTTATCGACGAAATTGATAAAGTTGCATCCTCTAAAAAAGGCGGTGGCCCGGATGTGAGCAGAGAAGGGGTGCAGCGCGATCTGCTGCCTATTGTTGAAGGAAGTGCCGTGAACACAAAGTATGGAATCATTCACACAGATCATATTTTATTTATTGCTGCCGGCGCCTTTCATATTTCAAAACCTTCGGATCTTATTCCTGAATTACAGGGACGCTTTCCGATCCGTGTTGAATTGAACAGCTTAACACAATCCGATTTTTACCACATCCTGAAAGAGCCTAAAAACGCCCTGACCAAACAGTACCAGGCACTGTTGTCATCAGAGAATGTAACCATTGATTTTAATGACGATGCATTGTTGTCGCTTTCAGAGATCGCATTTGAATTGAATGTTGAAGTAGAGAACATCGGTGCACGTCGCCTGCATACAGTCATGAGTCATTTGTTGAATGAGTTGTTGTTTGATGTACCGGACCGTATCGGCGCAAATGCACATATCGTTATCACCCGCGAGCTGGTAGAACAAAAGCTGAAAGGATTGGTTAAGAACAGAGATCTCAGCCAGTTTATTCTGTAATGCATTATTATTTTATTACCGGCACTTCTTACGGCCTGGGTAAAGCCCTTGCAGAGAAGTTGGTGCAGCGGAGCAATGTGTATGTATTTGGTATTGCCAGAACCTGCACGATTTCTCACAAGCAATATGAGCACATACATGCAGATCTGGGTGAGCCTTCACAACTTAAGCTGATAACAGAGTTATTTAAGAAGGCTTTTCAGAAGGAAGATCAGTTATACCTGATCAATAATGCCGGTATCGTTGATCCGATCAGATATACAGGAAAATTTTCTCCTGATGAAATACAGAAACTATTTCAGGTAAACCTGCTCAGTGTTGTTCAGCTTACGAATGCTTTTTTACAAATTCCGGTTTCATCGTTTGCGAGGCGAGTGATCCTGAATATCTCTTCCGGGGCAGCCAACAAGGTGTCTGATGGCTGGGCTTTGTACGGAGCATCCAAAGCAGGTGTGGATCATTTTTCCCTGCATGTAGCCAGGGAGCTTGAAATAGATCAGCAAGCGCATACCCGCATTTTTTCAGTAGCACCAGGGGTAGTGGATACACGCATGCAGCAAAAAATCAGAGAAACTCCCATAGAAAGTTTTTCTACACTAAATCGCTTTCTTGATCTTGATGCAAATAAACAGTTAGTACCGGCTGACCAGGTTGCACAAAAATTATTACAGATTACGGATGCTCCGGAATTGTTTGCCCAAACGATTCTTTCCGTTAGAGATTTTTAATCAACAGACTGTTTTACGAATTCTTCCGCTATTATTTCTCAATTTATAATTATGCATGCATAGATTAAATGCATTTAATCGAATTGTAAATTCTATATTACATCTTTTATTTAGGCGGGCATTTTACCAGTTTTTTAGTATTTTATTTATTGTCAGATAGTTATTTTGTTATTTAATTTTGTTGGTAAAAAAAATATGTTTTAAAGTGTTGTTTTTTAATTTAAAAGGTACATATTTGTACATAATACTTTTGGACACAATATTTTTATTATTTTTTAACTTTATACTTCTGTGAAAGGGATGATGTTGTAAGAATATCATCCCTTTTGTTTTGCCTAGATTTTATGAACAGCATCACAAAATCACATTTATTATAGTACTTTTGTTCAAGGAACGAATTTGATGTATGAGCGCAGAAAATACCTATAAAAAATTACTCCCGCTGGCAAAATACTGGCTAAAAGAACTGGACTTTTACGGTACCAATCAGTTTAAAAAGAAGGTAACGGAGAAAAGCTGGACAATTGGTCAGATTTACGATCACTTATTAATTTATTCCCAGGAAGTGCATATTAAGGCAATCCAGGAATGCCTGGCTCAAAAAGATACGAATAGTAAGGAAGGGAAATCTTTTAAAGGTTTTTTTCAGTTCTTGTTTAAAGGATACATGCCATTTAAATACAAGAGCAACCCATACAAAGAACCTGGCCAGCCATTAAGTACTGAAAAGGTTAAAGATGATTTTTACAGGTTCTTAAAGCTTGTCTATAAAACAGCAAAGGAAATTGACTATAAGAAGCCTACGGCCAAAGTTAAGCACCCGAGTTTTGGTTACTTATCTGCTGAAGAATGGTTTGCGTTGATTGAAATGCACTTTCGTCATCATTTGAGACAAAAAAATAAACTGGATGTCGAAGTAAGAAGTAATTACAAACAGACAGAAAGCAAAGATTTTGATGATATTCCGGACATACCGTTTCATGAAATGTAATTAAGACTTCGTTGTCGGAATCCAAAAGAAAAGCCCCTTGATCATTGATCAAGGGGCTTTTTATATTTATGAGGTTGTTAATTACTTAACAGTATCCATGTGGCAGATTAAATCTACCAGTTTGTTTGAATAGCCCCACTCGTTATCATACCATGAAACAACTTTAACAAAGTTATCATTCAATGAGATACCAGCTTTAGCATCGAAGATAGAAGTACGAGCATCGCCTAAGAAGTCAGTAGAAACCACTTCGTCTTCAGTATATCCAAGGATACCTTTCATCTCACCTTCAGAAGCAGCTTTCATAGCAGCTTTGATTGCCTCGTATGAAGCTGGTTTGTCTAAACGGCAAGTTAAATCAACTACAGAAACGTCTGGTGTAGGAACACGGAAAGACATACCGGTTAATTTACCTTTTAACTGAGGAATAACTAAACCTACAGCCTTAGCAGCACCTGTTGAAGAAGGAATGATGTTTTGGTAAGCACCACGGCCGCCTCTCCAGTCTTTTGCTGAAGGACCATCTACTGTTTTCTGAGTTGCAGTAGCAGCGTGTACAGTAGTCATTAAACCTTCAAGGATACCAAACTTATCGTTTAATACTTTAGCTACCGGAGCCAGGCAGTTTGTTGTACAAGAAGCATTTGAAACAATAGTCATGTCTTTTGTATATGACTTATTGTTAACACCCATAACAAATGTAGGAGTATCATCTTTTGCAGGAGCTGATAACACAACTCTTTTTGCACCAGCTGCAATATGTTTGTCTGCAGTGTCCATAGTCAGGAAAAGACCAGTAGATTCTACAACGTATTCAGCACCAACTTCATTCCATTTTAGATTTGCAGGGTCTCTTTCAGCAGTTACACGGATAGCGTTACCATTCACAACCAACTTTCCATCTTTCACATCTACCGTTCCATCAAAACGACCATGAGTAGAGTCATACTTTAACATGTATGCCATGTAGTCCACATCAATCAAATCATTGATTCCAACTATTTGAATGTTAGGATTGTTAACCGCAGCACGGAAAACCAAACGACCAATACGGCCAAAGCCATTAATACCTACTTTAATTTTTGACATAATTATTAAAGATTAAACCACGAACTTATATAATATTCTGAACTAACTGAATAAGCTACAAACATACAATAACGCCTATCCAAAATCAACCGGCTAAGGCTTTTATTTATTTTATTAAAAAATATCCTTATTGGTTTTGTAATTATTAAAAACTTTCATAGTTTTGCAAACCTTTAGAAAAAGGCCTGTTCGTCTAGGGGTTAGGACGCGTCCCTTTCACGGACGAAACACGGGTTCGATTCCCGTACAGGCTACCAAAAATAGCAAGTCAAAGTCCCGCTTCTTTAACGGGACTTTTTCTTTTTCTGAAATCAAAACAGAACATTACCAGTGTTTTGTATTCCTTCAAAAAAGGCCTGTTCGTCTAGGGGTTAGGACGCGTCCCTTTCACGGACGAAACACGGGTTCGATTCCCGTACAGGCTACCAGTAAAAATCCCTTTGCTTATTTCAAGCGAAGGGATTTCTTTTTTCGGGCATAATAATTTCTTAAGACAAAACAGCATTCCGGAAACTGAAATCATTGCATGAGTTTAAGGAAAAATCTTGCTGCACAAAACAATGCTACCAATATTGCTATTATTGTATACAAGCGGGTACGACCTTTTACATTCTGCTTTACATCAATAATTTCTTCATCGCTGAGATTATATTCCTTTTTTAATTCTGCATCAATATGTACTTCATCTTTTCTGTGCGCTGTTGCAGCGGCAATTTTATCAGCAATTGCATCAACCCGTATGGCTTCATTGTTTATCAAATTCTCCAATGTAATGCCATGATCAGCCAGATCCAGTTTGATGCTTTCAATGGATTCGCCTGTTTGTAAGCGATCAGATACCAATGCCTGAATTTCTTTTAATGACATTCCTGAAGGATCAAACTGGTCACTTAAAAAAGTATCAATAGCAAAAGACTCTTCAAACATTTCTCTGTTTATAAACTCCTGCTTCAACAAAACAATATCAGAGCTGTCCGCTGAATCTATTTTACGAAGCCTTGAGAGCAATTCTTCATTCGTAGCGTTGCTGAAAATATTGGTCTTATCCGGTTCCTTCATAAAGTATTAATTAAAAGTGCAGTATAACAAGCGCGATAAAAATAATTATTATCTATAAATTGAAACTATAAAAGTGAAATAAATATAAATTTTTCTTTTCATCGTATAATGTTTAAGTGGTATTATAGCCGTATGTACACATTGTTTTATTGTAAAATATCTTCTCCTTGCTTGTGTGCATTGCTTAATTGTGTTAACTTAATTAAATCAAAATGGGAATGATGATGCACAGGCATACAGTTCCCAGATTTTACAACCTAAGTTTTAACCATAAATGGCCAAAAAAGTCAGACAATATGTATTTTCGAAAGGGGTCGATGGCACGTTTATAGGTGTATACGATGCATGCAGGTTCATTGGCATGTTTTTTAAACAGGTTTTCAAACCTCCATATCACTTTCGCAAGGTAATAGATCAGTGTTTTGAAGTAGGTTTGAAATCCCTGCCTTTGATTACGTTGACAGGTTTTGTTACCGGCGTTGTTTTTACAAAACAATCACGACCATCGCTGGAAGTATTCGGCGCAACATCCTGGCTGCCGTCATTAATATCCATTGCTTTGGTAAGAGCATTAGGGCCGCTCGTAACAGCCTTGATCTGTGCGGGTAAAGTAGGTTCCAGCATTGGTGCAGAGTTGGGCTCGATGAAAGTAACCGAACAGATTGATGCCATGGAAGTTTCTGCCATAAATCCATTCAAGTATTTAGTGGTTTCAAGAACCCTGGCAACAACCATGATGGTACCTGTGCTTTCGCTCTACTGCAGCTTTGTGGGATTGATGGGAGCATTTGTAAATGTGCACGCCAATGAAACAACTAGTTTTGCGAACTTTTTTCAAAGCGGATTCAGTGATATCAGTTTTACGGATATCTTTTCATCCATAACAAAATCCATTGTGTTTGGCTTTACAATCGGTATTGTCGGGTGTTACAAAGGATATAACGCATCGCAAGGTACACGCGGCGTAGGAAAAGCTGCGAACCAGGCTGTAGTAACAACTATGTTCCTGATCTTTATTGAAGAGATTATTATTGTTCAGATAACAAATTGGATCAGATTTTTCTAATTATGGAGAAAGAGCATACAAAGCATATAATCGATAGAAGCAACAAAGCAATCTCCATCCAGGGCTTGTATAAATCCTTCGGGCCTTTGGATGTATTGAAAGGTGTTGACCTGGATGTATACAAAGGGGAGAATGTTGTTGTATTAGGGAAATCCGGTACTGGTAAATCCGTACTGATCAAAATCCTGGTCGGGCTTTTGAAACCTGATAAAGGAATCGTAAATGTACTTGGCAAGCAGGTTGATCAGCTGACTCAGAAAGAGCTGGACGCGTTGCGCCTGCATATCGGCTTTTCTTTTCAGAGTAGTGCGCTTTACGACAGTATGAATGTGCGGCAGAATCTGGAGTTTCCGCTAACAATGAATATTAAAAATCTTTCGAAGAAAGAAATTGATGAGTCTGTTGAAGAAGTTCTGGATGCTGTAGGTTTGATTGATAAAATGTACCAGATGCCTTCTGATCTTTCAGGTGGCCAGCGCAAGCGTATTGGTATTGCACGTACACTGATCTTAAAACCTCAGATCATGCTGTATGATGAACCTACATCTGGATTGGATCCGATAACCTGTTATGAGATCAATGAACTGATCAATGATGTACAGGTAAAATATAATACTACTTCTATTATCATTACACACGATTTAACCTGTGCGAAAGAAACTGCTGATCGTGTTGCCATGCTGCTTGATGGGGTGTTCGTCCGCACAGGCTCATTTGAAGAAGTTTTTGAAGATCAGGATGAACGTATACAAAGTTTTTATAAATACAATTTTATTGATTAAACTATGAATGAATCACCAAATAGACGCGCGGTCATTGTAGGCTTATTTGTTTTGGTTGGCGTAATAATCTTGCTTGGCGGTATCCTGACAGTGGGAAATCTCCATGCAACATTTATTAAAAAAATGAAAGTGACTGCAATTTTTGAAGATGTGAACGGCTTGTTGCCAGGCAGCAATGTGTGGTTCTCAGGTGTAAAAATCGGCACTGTTAAAAAGCTTCGTTTCTATGGCAAGTCGCAGGTTGAAGTGGAACTGAATATTGATAAAGAACTTCAGTCTTTTATCAACCGGGATTCGAAAGTAAAAATCGGATCGGATGGACTGATCGGAAATAAGATCCTGATCATTTTTGGCGGAACTGAAAAAGCAGGAGATATACAGGAAGGAGATACGCTGCATGTAGAAAAGGTATTGTCTACCGATGATGTCATGAATACGCTGCAGCAGAATAATAAAAACATCCTTGCTATTACAACGGATTTCAAAGTTATAAGTAAACGCCTGGCAAATGGAGAAGGTACACTGGGCAAACTGATGACCGATGAATCTATTTACAATAACATCAATGCCACAACGCGTTCTCTACAACAGGCGTCTGCCCAGGCACATCAATTGATGCGCGACCTTTCCGGATTTACTTCGAAGCTGGATGATGACGGCACATTACTGAATGAATTAGTAACGGATACTGTCGTATTCCAATCCATGGCTGCAACAATGGCGCAACTGCAAACCATTGCCGACTCTGCAAGCGTAATGGTCAATAACCTGAAAGCAGCATCCGCTGATCCGAACAGTACGCTTGGAGTATTATTGCGTGATGATGAATCAGGCGCTCATATGAAACAGACAATCAAAAATCTGGAGTCCAGCTCTCAGAAACTCGATGAAGACCTGGAATTACTGAAACATAGTTTCTTATTGCGCGGCGCGTATAAAAAGCAGGAGAAAGCAAAGAAGAAAAATAAAGACTAAAAATAGATTATTATTGACCCGTCCTGAAATAGGTTGACAGTTTTGAAGATTAAATATAGTCCTTGTTAATTGATATTAGCAAGGACTATTTGTTTATGTACCTGATCAGGCGTTTGATAATTTAAAGCAAGATGAGGTCTTTTTCATTATACATTTTTTCACCGGAGTCACAGGCCCTAGTAAGAGCTGGGATTGTCCTGTAAGAATATCCCTGCTATATATTGATAGTAAAATCGTATTGAAATATTAATAGTATCTATCGGAGTAAGTCTAATTTTTTCATATTAAAATTGAAACACATAAAGGTGAGCGAATAAAATGATAATTTATATATTCATTCATGCAGAATCATATACACCAGATCAATATATCAAAAGGCGGAGTTCCTAAACTTCCTGTTGGTGGTGTGTATGTTACTAAAAGCGGATTGGCTGGAGATAAGCAGAAAAATAAAAGGTATCATGGCGGTCCGGAGAGGGCAGTATGCTTGTTCTCCATGGAAATCATCGAACAGTTACAGCACGAAGGTCATCCGGTATATCCCGGTTCAACAGGTGAAAATATTACGGTGTATTATTCCGGTTATACATCATTAACCGTTGGAGATCGGTTGCAGTTGGGGCAGGATGTGATTATTGAAATTACTTCTTATACGGTACCTTGCAAAACAATCATACAATCCTTTGCTGATGGATATTTCAGTCGTATTTCTCAAAAAATGTACCCCGGTAATTCCCGGTTATATGCAAAAGTGATCCGCGAAGGCTGGATACAGCAAGCCGATCTTATTCATAAAATTTAATAAAGCCATATGCGTTACATGTATTTAAATGATAAGTAAAGCTTATTATTTTTAGGCTTAAATATTTTTTTTGAAAATAAACGAAAAAAGATAGTTACTTAATCCAGTTATTCGTAATATAAAGTATGGATCAGTATTTAGTAGATATAGATTTCCCCGAGGCACCGGATGATGAATTCATTTCATTAATCCCTTCTCAGCGTGCCATGATCAATACGCATATGCAGAGCGGTATTGTAACTTCTTATAGTTTGTCGATTGATCGTTCCAAATT